>CANHBE010000112.1 GCA_947458575.1 Flavobacteriaceae bacterium
ATATGATCCTTATGAAAACGCACTAGCTGAACGAATCAACAAAACCATGAAATATGAGTTTGGACTCAATCAAACTATTCCAAACAAAACTGTAGCTCAGAAAATGGTAAGACGCGCTGTAAGGATTTACAACACTTTAAGACCGCACGACAGTTTAAAAGGAAGAACGCCCGTTAGCGTCCATTTAAATGCCGATATGCCCTATAAATCTTATCGTAGGAATAAAGAAATAATTTATCTAAATTTGAATTGAAAACAGAGTAAAAATCTGTCAACCTATTTCAGGACGCTACAATGAAAAACGATGAATATGTATTTAAAAATATTGATATTTATTTTACTTGGTTTTAGCGGGTGTAAAAAAACTGATATTAATCAAGTAAATGTAAATGGTATTACAGGTGGATATAAAATCAGGCACACAGGAGTTTATAAATATTACGATACAATTTCTGTCATAAGTAATCCCAAAAGTCAATCTGTATTTTTTATCCAAGATGCTAAAAATTATGATGTATCTGATAATTTTATTGACAATGGAGATGGTACTATTACAGATAAGGTTACAGGTTTAATGTGGACAAAAAATTTAACACCTAAACTAAGGTTGGAAGACGTGAAAGTCAATTTAAGTCAAATTAATGCAGGCAAATACAATGATTGGCGAATTCCCAGCATTAAAGAACTTTTCTCGTTGATTGACTACACTGGTCAAGTATTTGGTGATAAATCTATTCGTTTATTTATAGACACAACATATTTTAACCAACCATTAGGCAATACTGCTATTGGAGAAAGGGAAATAGATGCACAAACATGGTCGTCAACCGATTGCCAGTCATTGACAATGGGAAAGGATAAGTCAAGATATGGTGTCAATTTTATTGATGGACGTATTAAGGCATATCCCATTACTGAACCATTTTCAGGACTGCCTAATAAACTACACTTTCGTTTTGTAAGAGGTAATCTATATTATGGTTACAATAAGTTTATTGACAATGGTGACGGAACAATAACAGATGAAGCGACCGGATTAATTTGGCAAAAAGAAGATAGTAAAATTGCTCTTGATTGGAAATCAGCTCTAGAATATGCTAGAAATTTGAATCTGGTTGACCATAACGATTGGCGCCTTCCGACCATAAAAGAATTACAAAGTTTGGTCGTCTATGAAAACCAAGTTGATGAAACAGGGAATGCTAGTATTTCAGAGCTATTTCAAACCAGTAGGCGCAACAATCCTAACGGTACATTAAACTATCCATACTATTGGTCGTCAACTACGTTGCTTGACGGCCCGCAACCAGGAAACCAGGCAGCCTATGTTTGCTTTGGAAAAGCATCCGCTTTTTTTAATGGACAGTATGTTGATGCCCACGGCACCGGTGCTGTAAGAAGCGATTTGAAATACTTGCAGCACGCTAATTATCCAATTTCATTCGGACCTCAAGGTGACTTGGTTTATGTGAGAAATTATGTTAGATGTGTTAGAAATGTTAAATAATAAAATAGACTTCTGCTAACAGCAAGCAAGCGTAATAGCCCTGCCGCAGGCGCGACACAGGGCTACATACGCCTGCTTGCAAAACGTTATGTGCCATTTTAGGATACGTACTCAATAATGCTATTCGGTTTGACATAAGACACTTTTTTCTTCCACTCATTCAAAAGGCGAATAGTCTTTTCTTTTTCAAGATAAGCAATAGAACAAGTGTTTGATAAATAAGGATTAGTCCCTTCCTTCCAATCATCGGTTACAACATTTTTCCATTGTAAACTACTTGTTCTCACTTGTGCTTTCCAATGTGTTTCGCCTTTTTCATTCGTTTCACCAACAAGTCTGTACTGTTTAAAAAAACGGCACATAACAGCACCTACCCAAAAGCGGGGGTTTAGTGATTTAATAAAGTTTTTTGCTCTGTTCATATTGTTGTTTTTTAAATTAAGTTTTTGTTTCTAAATTCCCCACCTTCGGGTAGCTGCAAAACGTTATGGGCTATGGAATCTCGAAACCGTATAATCAATAAACATATTTAATCATGAAAAAATTATTACTCTACTTTTTACTTATTGCTTTTTCACAGCTTACGAATGCAGCAACAATTCAGAATATTAGCGTTTCTCGGATTTCTGATGAAACAATTAATATTCATGTTGGCACTATGGATGGGTCATGTTATGTTTATAGTTCTTTTCAATATAACATTTCAGGGAATATTATTACACTTGAGATTTGCTACGAACGATTATTATGTCAAGCAGTAACATACTCTCAAGACGATTTTCAAATTCCTTTAAATAATACATCGACAGATAATTTCTCATTATCAGTAAAAACTTATTTTAGTACAAGCTTTGGATGCAATTTTGGATTATTGATAGATTCACAAACTGTTTCCTTCTCTACGCCTGTGAACACGACAATTGTTCTATTGTCAAATGTTGATTTTAATGATCTAAATAACAATATTATTATTTTTCCTAATCCTAGTAATGGTGTTTTACAAATCAGAAATGAAAGCAATCAGATTCGGGAAGTAAAAGTATATGATAGCTTGAATAGATTGGTAAAAGTTTATACAAATAATTATGAGATTATTGATCTAACTGAATTAATAGATGGAATCTATCTGGTTGAATTAAATACCGAAAAAGGAAAATTTATCAAGAAAATTGTATTGAAAAAATAATCACAGCCCATAACACTTGCTAAAACTTATGGCTAGTTTTTCGGTAAGTTGTTCGTTTACTTTTCATAACTTCGCTTGGGCGGTTATGGAAAAAAAGCTTTCCATAAGCCGCCACAAGCTCTAGCAAGGAAACGTTGTGGGCAAGATGGTTAGAAATTTCCTGCGGAATTTCTAACGCATGCGAGTCCTGCAAATTGGAATAAATAATGGAAAACGAAATCCGGAAAAAACAAAGTTCATATTCCGTAGAAATTGTTCGTAAATCCTGAACTACCTACACTCTCAACCAGCCCACAACAGCTGTCAAGCGCAATCGCTGGTTTTTTGTGGTCGGGCGCTTTTGTTTCCGAAAAAATTCTATCTTAGTGGAAAATATACGGTTCGCTTTGCCGCGACTGTCGCCTGGCAGCGGAACGTTAGCAGAAACCCGACCGCAAAGACAAAATAAACCTTTCTTTAGTTTTCCACTATGTAAATTAGGGTTACCCAGAAGCATGTATTAGGGTATTCCCCGAAGTTATCAATAGGGTTTTCCCTAGGGGAAATCCCTATGTTAAAGTTTGATTTGGTATTAAAAGTATTCCTAAATTTGAGTAATTTCATAGGTAGAAATTACAAACGGCCTCTAATTGTAAATTATATATCTTATTTTTTCCAGTCATTTAAATTTTTTTACGATCGAGGATACTTTTTGGCAACCTCAGAAAATCAGCTTTAAATCCTTTTTAACAATAAAGTCAAATAAAATATGATACTATAAAGCTACACAAAAAAGAGAAAGCCGTTGCGGGATGCAACGACTCTCACAGTCAAAGTAAACAATCTTCCACAAAAGTTTATTTGAGCTTTCAAAATTAGTAAAAACATCTTAATACCCTAAAAATTCCTATTTATGAAAACAACTAGATTCTTATTCATACTACTTTTCATAGCAATTTCATACAATTCATTCTCACAATGCTGGAAAGAAATTGTTGCTGGAGCAGAGCACACAATAGCTCTCAAAACCGATGGTACACTTTGGGCATGGGGGAATAATGATAATGGTCAATTAGGAGATGGAACCACAATTAGTAAAAATATCCCAACCCAAATCGGAACGGATAGTGACTGGGCAATCATTGAATCTATGACTGAATCAACATTTGCCATAAAAACTGATGGCTCATTATGGGCATGGGGTATAAATTCTTTCGGTCAACTAGGTGATGGAAATTTTGGCATTGGTACTATTAGCAATATCCCTATTAGGATTGGTTTGGATAACGATTGGATTAAAGTTTCCTCAGGAGATGTTGTTACTCATGGTATAAAAAGTAATGGTACGCTTTGGGGATGGGGTAAAAATACAGATGGTCGATTAGGAACTGGTGATATTCTACCTCATTATACACCTTTTCAAATTGGTACTGATTCCGATTGGATAGATGTAAGTTCTGGTGGAAATCAAACTTTGGCTTTAAAAGCCAACAATACCCTTTGGGGTTGGGGTAAGAATAAAGCAGGCTCACTGGCAATTGGCCCACCCAGCGAGAGCAATTACATTATTACACCCACTCAAACAGGCAACAATACTGCTGATTGGGCAATCGTTGAAGTTGGAGGATGTTGCAGTAGCAAGATAATCAAAACTGATGGTAGCCTATGGGCAATGGGTTTGGGTACAAACGGAAACTTGGGCAATGGAGGGACTGATGATGTCAATACCCCAACACAGGTGGGTATTGATACTGATTGGATGATTGTATCAACGTCTAACAGTAGTTGTGCCATCAAAGACAATGGCACACTCTGGTCTTGGGGAGGCAACTTTCAGGGACAAATAGGCGATGGAACATTTGTTAATAGAACAAGTCCTATCCAAATTGGAACAAATATCACTTGGGAAGTAGTAAAAGCGAGTCCTTTTCATGTTGTCGCTTTGTCTTCGGAAAATACGCTTTATGCTTGGGGCAGAAATGACAGTGGTCAACTGGGTGATGGTACATTAATCAATAAGGCAGTTATTACCCAAGTTGGTAATGCTTGTTTGCTTAATACTACTGGCTTTGAAAACATTCAATCTTTGCAAGTAGTACCCAATCCAACTGCCAATTTCGTCACTGTTCATTTCCAGATAAGCCAAAGTGCCGATGTAACCTTTACTATTACTAATGCTCTTGGACAAATTGTTTACAACAAAATTACACAATACATGCTTGGTAAAAACCAAGAATCGATCGATTTGAATGCACTTGCTACAGGGGTGTACTATCTTTCTTTGAGAAGTAACAACCAGCTAAAAAACATTAAAATCATCAAAAAGTAAATTTTAAAGGATGAATTCATTTTCAGTGAAACCCTTAAATTAATACAAAAATGAAAAATCTATATTTCTGGAAAGGCACTCTTTTGATTGCCTTTCTAACTAGCTTTGTATCTATTTTGGCGCAAGAAAACCGTCAAAACTTGCTTCAAACCTACACTACGACCACCACTTGGGATGGCAAACAATGGGACAATGGCTTCCCGAACCTCCAAAGCAAAGCCGTATTTAATGCTGATTTTAGAGGAACAGAAAATCTCGACACCCAAGCAGTAGAAATACGAAATGAGGCAAAGGTCACTTTCTCAGACAATGCGATTCTCAGAGTACTTGATGACATTATTGTATCCCCAACAGCCAAACTAAGTTTTGATGAAAATGCCCAATTGGTGCAAACCAACCCAAATGCTAGACTTTCAATGGCCACTTTTAAGAGAAAGACACGAAAAATTAATAAGTTTGACTACACTTATTTCTGCTCTCCAGTCGAAGGACAAGTCTTAAATCAAATAACTGATTACTCAGTTGGTAATATTGATAACTTTTACACAAACGATGGTTTCGTTTACACTTTACCTCTTTTCGACAAATACTTCTTTTTTAATCAAAATGCCACACCCGACCCATTCTATGCCAATGCATACAACTCAGGAAATTGGCAAAATGTTTCCGAAACCAGCACCATGGATCCTGCCGGGAGAGGCTTTATCATCCGTGGTCCTCAATCTTTCGCACCATTACCAGCCGCCAGACAAGAATGGTTCGTGCAGTTTACTGGTGTTCCACATAACGACGCAACATACACTGTTCCTGTTTCTGGAATGTCTTACACTCCATGTTCCAATCTCCCCGCCATCACTAAAGTATCTCCCAATTTCATCGGAAATCCTTATCCTTCAATGATTGATGCCGATTTATTTTTGTCTAATTCCTCGAACGTTGCTAATTTAAATGGCGCAATTTATCTCTGGACACACAATTCTGCTCCTGCACCAATACCTGGTGATGCCACACTGAACTATACCGCTGATGATTTTACAATTTACAACTTAGTAGGTGGTGTCGGTACCGGAAGAGTAGTTAACGATCCAATTTATGCACTCAACGGATATAACAGACCCAATGGAAAAATTGCCATGTGTCAAGGATTTATTACCTATGGCATTAATCCAACAAATGGCACTGCAACCTTTACCAATGCCATGAGAGATAATAGTTTGAATGGAACTCCAAATAATCAACAATTTTTTAGGTCTGCTTCAGGAAGTGCAACTCCTCCGCCTCCTGCTAAAAATCGTTTTTGGGCAAGTATTGAAGGAGCTGCTGGCGCTGGATCGCCTTATAAAGAAATCCTTGTTGGTTATATTCCTGCAGTGGGAGCAGTGGGAGCTTCGACAAATGCCTACGAAAAAGCTTATGATACAGAGGTTCTAAATACTAATACTTCCGCAGCTTTTAATTTTTATTCCATTTTAAATAGTATTACAACTTGCCCGAAACTAGCCATACAGGGCAGACAATTCAATACAACATTTAATACTAATGATGTTGTACATTTAGGATTTTCTTGTCCATCTGGAAGCTATAGAATTAAATTAGAAGGTGTAGAAGGAATATTTACAACGCAACTAATTTGGCTCAGAGAACAAACTGCGCCTGGTGTTTTTCAATACTACGACGATATTAGGACTACGGGTCATTTATTTACTAGTTCAGGTGATGTTGATAATACTAGTCGTTTTCAAATTGTTTTTCGAGTTCCTGATTTAACAGGTATCACTTTTCCGGTAGTATGCGGAACTACCTTGACAGAGATTAACACTACGCTTTATTCAACCCAAATTGCCGGAGCAACGGGTTATCGTTTCGAAGTAAGAGAAAATGGTGCTTTTCCCAGTGGTAATGTAGTTGGTGAATATCCTGGTCTACCAAGTGCAATTTATCAGTTCAATTTGAACTTACCGGCTCCTATTACATTCAATACAACGTACTGGATTCGTGTTGCAACCTACCAAATAAATGGAAATTGGGTTTATGGAAATTCTTGTATGGTAACGACTCCCCCGCCACCTACCTCAAGAATAATTAACCCAACATGTGGTATTGTAACCACAAATACTTGGACATCACTTCATGCATGGCAAGTCAACAATATATATGGTATTAATACTGATTTATACAGATTTAACGCAACAGTAGGAGGAGTACAATTCGGTAATCAAACAACGCCATCACCAAGTTCACAATGCAATCTGCGGAGTTTTGGTGGAACAATTACACCAAATACATCATATAGCATTACAGTTGATATCTTTTGGGCTGGTCAATGGAGAAACGGAACCGTGCCATGCATCATAACCACTGGAAATGCTCCTCTTACCAGATTGGCAGAAAACGGAATCGAAATTTTCGATGCAACTGGTACTCCAAACCCATTCTCAGAAAACTTTAATCTAGAAATCAATACTTCAAGTGAAGAACAAATTTCGCTACAAATATTCGATATGCTAGGAAGACAAGTTGAATCCCGGATTATTAATAATTCAGATCTAAATACCCAAGAAATTGGTCAAGGTTACTCCTCGGGCATTTATAATATAATGGTCAAACAAGGAGAGAATATCAAAACCATTCGAATGATCAAAAGATAAATAAATCTTAATTTTTTAATAAACCGTTTCAATTCACTTTTGGAACGGTTTGTTTTATTACGTCTATGTTCAACAATCCCATGAAATAAGAACTTGGGCTTCTGCTAACACTTGCTAAAACTTATGGCTAGTTTTTCTGTAAATTGTTCGTTTCCTTTTCATAACTTCGCTTGGTCGGTTATGGAAAAAAAGCTTTCCATAAGCCGCCACAAGCTCTAGCAAGGAAACGTTATCGCCGACGGCTCCGAGCTGCAAACGTTAAAAATCACAATTGAATTTAAGATGACCAATATTTGAGATTTCAAGATCAATATTTTGACATTCATTGACGTGGAATTTTGAGAAAGAAAATGAAAGTTGGAGTAAATAAATTGACTTGGATATGGAACTGGAGCTCGTGTCTGGAAAATTGGAATAAATAA
>CANHBE010000113.1 GCA_947458575.1 Flavobacteriaceae bacterium
ACTTCAAATCCTTGATGTTCAATATAATCAACGACCATATCGGTTAGCGGACGCATATACGGCGTAATAACCGCTACTTTCTTTGCGCCTAAAACCTTCAATCCGTTAATCAAAGCGCCAGCAGAAGTCACGATTGGAGTAGGGAAGTCGTTGGCAATGGTTTCCTGATGCAAATTGACTTCAGACACACAGTGATAACCACGTCCCATACTCATAATAGCCACCAGACAAGCATATCCCATGACATCTACGTGAGCATCTGAAAGTTCTTGGGCACATTTCAAACTCATCGCATCCATGGCTTCAAGTTCTTCTTTGGTCACTTTTTTCATCCGCATTCGACTACTGTGAAACGTAAATCTTTCAGGTAATATCGTTTCTCTCGAGCGGAAAATCGCCGGAATTTCGGTTTCCATCGTGACGTTGGATGACGGAACTATTTGTCCGATTCTGTATTTTTTCATTAGACTTATAGATTAATAAACACGCTGCACTTTAAATACGCCTGCGACTTTAGTTTTATGTTGTTGGCGTTCCCGCGGAAAAAGCGGGCGGGCTTTCGGCTGCACGCGGTGCTTGCCTCTATCCCTAACGCGGCTGCAGTGCTACATCGACTTTACGGTATTGACAATCGTACCAATACCTTCAACGGTAGCTTCCACCACATCTCCGTCCCACAACCATTCTTGAGGATTGCGACCAGCACCAACGCCTGATGGTGTTCCTGTTGCAATAATATCTCCAGCTTCAATGGTAAAAACCGTGCTTAGATCTTCAATCAAATCGCTAATGTTGAACAACATAAATTTGGTATTGGAGTTTTGTTTCTCGATACCATTTACTTTCAACGACAAGTTTAAATGATGTGGATTAGAAATCTCGTCTTTTGTGACCAATACCGGTCCCATCGGTGCGAAAGTGTCTTGTCCTTTCGAGACAATCCATTGTCCGGAACGGCGGCAATCACGGGCAGAGATATCATTGATTACGGTATATCCGAATACGTAGTCCATTGCATCGGCTTTGGGAACATATTTTCCTTTTTTACCAATTACGACAGCCAATTCAACTTCCCAATCGAGTTGTTGCGTCAATTTGGGATTCAAAATAATATTGGTATTGGTGGCAGTTACGGTCGTCGGTGGTTTTGAAAAGATAATTGGACTTTGCGGCAATTCTTTAGAAGTGTCTAAAGTACGTGCGCTTTCCGCCACATGTTCGGTGTAATTCAATCCAATGCCGATGATGTTTTTTCGTGGTTTGGGAATAGGAGCAAGAAAAATCACTTCTTCCATATCGTAAGCGATTTCCTCGAAGTAGGCCGGTTCTGTATCAGCAATCAAGCCATTGAGTTCATCAATAACTTCAAACCCCATATCGATGAGTTCTAACATTGATGTGGGCAACGGAAAATTGGATATTTCTCCGAAGTCTTCCATATCTATGACTTGATTGTTGTGTATAAACCCCAATCGAGGTTCGGTATCTTTGGTTTGGTAGGTGAGTAGTTTCATTTTTTAGTTTGTATGTTTTGTATTCGCAAAGTCGCGGAGGCGCAAAGTTAGTATTTTATTGAATCGTTTATTTGTTGAATCGTTGAATTGAATTTCCAATTGAACAGTTAGACGATTTGACGATTAAACCCTAGCCCCGATCCTTTTTTTGGAACCCTTTCAGAGTTCAAAACTCTGAAAGGGTTTGAAAAAAGATATAGCGGAGAGCGGGAAAAAGCTTCTGAAAGGGCGAATCGGCGAAGTAAATAGTTCCTAATTCAACTTTTGAAAACCATTATTCTCTTCGTAAATTTTCTCTTGATACAAGCCGAGTTTCTCGATTGTTGGCAAGTCATTGAACGAGAACAAGCAAGCGTCTTCGGCATTGGATGCGTTGTGATGTTCGTGCCACGCCCAAGACGGCACACAGAAAATATCGCGTTCCTTCCAATCAAATCGTTGTCCGTTGATAATCGAGTAGCCGCTGCCTTTCGCACATTGATAGACAAAAGAACCTGTATGCTTGTGGGCTTTTCCTTTAAAACCAGCGGGTAGCAATTGCATGGACGCACCCATTGTTTGCATGACATGACCACCTGTGACTGGATTGGAATATTGCATCAGAATTCCGTCGATTGGATGAAGCTCTTTTACTTTTAGCATCTCTAATAAAGCTGGGTAAACCACTTTCCAAGAGTACTTAAACAATGGTGAGTAAGGTTTATCCCAAGTGACATCTGCAGGAAGTACGCCCGCACATCCGTAGATGATTGGCGAATAATTCACAGGGAAATCGAGTGGTTGTTTGCCATCATAAACTGCATAATCATTTGCTTCTAGCGCATTGACTAATGGAATATCGAGGCCATCTTGCCAAATGCAGGTTTGACCATCAGCTTCAACGCCGTGTTCGTGCCAAGTCGAATTGGGCGTGATTACAAAATCATTGACTTCCAGCATAATTTTATTTCCATCGACAACCGTATAACCTTTGTCGCCTTCCATGATGAATCGCAAGGCAGACGCTTTGTGGCGATGGGCCGAAGTACTTTCGCCCGGTCGCGTCACTTGAATTCCGGTGTACAGCCAGCCAACTGCGGCAGATACATCTTTGCGTTTGTCATTGACTAAATAAACAACTCTTCGTCCGGCTTGTTCGGGAGTTACCAGTTCAGAGGACTTTAAAACTAGGCTTCGTAGATCGTCGTATTTCCAAAGCATCGGAATAGAGGAGGAGCGAGGTTCCCATGGTTCGATATCGTTGGCAACGGTCCATAAGGCACCAGCACCTAGCGTTTCAAGTTCTCTGTAATAGGCTTCCAGTTCAGGTGTGTCTTTTACTCGGGCGCGACCGATAACGTCGTCTGAATGTTTGTCGTTCATTTATATTCTCTTTTGAACCCTTTCAGAGTTTCAAACTCTGAAAGGGTTGAATTATTCTATAATTAAATTTATAATTTCATTACAATTTTGCTTTTGAAAATGATATTGTATGAAATTATCTTTCGTCTCAAATATCTTAATCACTTTCTCACGTACCAATCTAGTTGGCTTTTCTGAAAGAACTGTTTCGTATGAGCTCCATGGGTAATCATTAATTTTATCTGTAAATCTATGAAATACCGGATTATTGTGAATGTAATAAATTAAGTTTTGAAAATATTTCTCTGATTTAACTAATTTTCGTTCAAACGGTTTTTCAAACAAACTTCCCGTTCTATTAAATTTTTTATTGATGGCTTGCGTATATGCGTTAAATAAATGTCCGAATTGTTTCGATGGATCTACTGTTTTAGGACTTTCTACGGTTGAATATTCTAGCATAGATATATCAATTTCTTCATCGATTTTAATATAGACCAACACGTGAAAATGATTTTTCAATAAACACCAAGCAAATGTCTCTGCGATTGGTGATATGTACTTGTCATAAAGACGAAGGAAATGATAATAACTTTCGTAATCAAAAAAAATATCTATTCCGTTGTTACCTCGATTGTAAATGTGATAGTACTTTCCTTTCTCTAGGGCAATTGGCTTGTACGATTTCATTTTGGCTTTAATATTTATTTTAAAAACAACCCTTTCAGAGTTCAAAACTCTGAAAGGGTTTGTAACTCGATCTACTTCTTATTAAAATCCTCGTGATTGTCTATAAATGTAATACTTCTTGTCGGTGCGGTATTCACTCTTAAATCAAAAATATCGAAGCGGTTGTAATGCCCTAAAATATCATGCATTTGTTTTGGCTGAATGCATTTTTCGAGATCGATGTCTGCGTAGATGATTCCTTCATCGTCAATTAACGGTGTTCCGACTACGGCACCATTCGGTCCGATAAATCCAGAAAAAGCAGAATTTTTTCGGGTTAGAACTTCATCAGCATTTGGAACATCGCTGCGTAAGGCATCTTTTATTTCTTGTGAAATAATCGAACAGGACACAATCGTAAACAATTTCCCTTCAAAGGAATGGGCGCAGGCACGAATCTTAATGGCTTCCGCCATGTCATAATCGGGCGGTGCCACTGGCAATGCAATATAATTGGCGATATGAATTAATTCGCCTTGTGTGAGCAAAGTAAATCGTGCTAAAGTATTGGTGTTTTCACCACAGGCTAAGGTTCCAATTGGACCAATTTCGGTATTGTATACTTTCAATGAAGAACCATCACCGGATGTCCATGTTAGTTTTTCTGCCCAAGTAGGCACTAATTTTCTGTGCTTTCCGATGAGATTTCCTTGGTTATCGATAATGAGATTCGTGTTGTAGATCTCACCGAAACTTTGGCCACGCTCGTTGATTCCGATCACGATGTGCATGTTATGTTCTTTAGCCGCTTGAAACAATCGTTTCATGTCAGGATCTTCAATTGCAACCGAGTTTTTGTATAATTGTTCATACCATTTGCTGCCTTGTACAGGAGTCATAATCCAATTCCAATACGGATAACCGGCCACAAACACTTCTGGAAAGGCGATGAGTTGTGCACCGTTTTGGCTGGCTTCTTTAATCAATGAAATCGCTTTATCTACCGTTTTGGCCACGTTGAGAAATACCGGTGAGGTTTGTACGGCGGCGGCTTTGAATTTTGGGAAGGTCATTGGTTGAATGTTGTAAGTTCTATGTTGTATGTTGTACGTTCAAAAATACTACTCGATGATGTATTTGGAAATTTTCGATTTCATAATCTCGGAAAACGGTTCTGCTTTGATGTCGTTTCGGTTTTCATTGATAGATACGTTTACAAGTGTAACTTCACCTGACAAAGTTGTTTTTCCCATTTCGTCGACAAATTCAAATCCGCATAGGAGTGAAGCAAATCCGATATTCTTAACCCACAACTTCTTTTGTAAAACTTGTCCTAATCGCGCGGCATTTTTGAATTGCACCTTCAAATCGACTGTTGGAATGCCGTTGGTTTCGTGAATTTCCGAGAAAGGACGATCGAGTGCTTCCTCAAACCAATCTTCAACCAAGTCATTGAGCATTTCTAAAAAACGAGGATAGAAAACAATGCCTGCATAATCGACATGTTTGAAGCGAATTTTTTCGGTCTTGATAAAGGGTTGATTCATGATATGGTGTTTAGCCCCGATAGCAGTGGAAATCCTTTTTTTTGCTTTTCTGAAATAGCCTTTCTACTGCGCCTGGGCTGAAAAAGCAACAAAAAGATTGCAACGAATAGCGGGAATAGCTTCTAATAATTAATATTTTGATGCACTAGATTTCTTTCAAAAGTACAAAATACTTTAAGTTCATTTTCTTTACTTTAATTTAAATCGTTGAATTTTTCCTGTTTCTGTTTTGGGTAATTCTTCCACGAAATGAATCACTCTTGGGTATTTATATGGAGCAGCTACTTCTTTAAACCACAATTGAATAGCTGTAGTTAAATCGTCTGATGCTTTACTTTTTTCTTTCAACACTACATGCGCACAAACCAGCATTCCTCGTTCTGAATCAGGTATACCTACTACAGCACATTCAAGAATTTCCTCATGCGTTAGAAGTACACTTTCTACTTCAACCGCGCCAATGTTATAACCTGAAGAAATGATCATGTCGTCGCCGCGAGCCATAAACCAAAAGTAGCCTTCTTCATCTTGTCGAAATATATCTCCGGTAATATTCCAGCCATGTTGTACATATTCTTGTTGCTTTTCCGGTCTATTTAGATACTTGCAACCGGTGATGCCGCGCACTGCCAATCGACCAGGTTCATTTCTGGGAACTTCATTGCCTTGTTCATCAATGATCTTGGCTTCGTAACCTTTAATTGCTAAACCCGTGGCACCAGGTTTCATATTCGCTTCGTTGGATGAAATAAAGATATGCAACATTTCAGTTGCGCCAATTCCATCTATGATTTTTAGTCCAGTAGTGTCATACCAATCTTGCCAAACTTGTAAAGGTAGAGTTTCACCTGCGGAGACACATTTTCGCAGACTAGAAATATTAAAGTTATGGACTTTCGTCGTAATCACGCGCCAGGCGGTTGGAGCCGTAAAGCAAATCGTGATTTTGTGATCTTGAATTGCCTGCAAAAGTACATCCGGTGAAGATTTTTCAATTAAAAATGAAGATGCGCCGAAATACATGGGAAACAAAACGAGTCCACCTAAGCCGAAGGTAAATCCAATAGGTGGACTTCCGGTAAAGATATCTTTCGACGTTGGTTGCAAAGAATAGCTAGGAAACGCTTCGCAAATATTGAGAATGTCTCTATGAAAATGTGCCGTCATTTTTGGCAATCCTGTGGTTCCCGATGTGAATCCGATCAGTGCGACACTTGCCGAATGACTTTGATAATTTGCAAATGTCTTTGGTTTTGACGCCATGAGCTTTTCCAAAGTCGAATCTCGGTAAAAGCAGACCTCTGTGAGGAATTCAGATTCTACCAGATTCATTTCGTCTGCCAATTCATTATCGCAAAATGCGTGAGAGATTTCAGCACAATCGATTATGGTTGTAAGCTCTTTAGCCCGCAACAAAGGCATGGTTGCCACTACAATTCCACCGGCTTTAAGAATAGCAAACCAACAGGCGACCATCATGGGGTTGTTGGCAGAGCGAAGAAGGACACGATTTCCTGACTTTAAACCCAGATCATCCACTAAAACATGTGCAATTTGATTGGCTTTTTCGAACAAATCTTGATACGTCCATGCGGTCTCAAACGTTCTTAAACAAATATCAGCTCCATGTCGGGATTGTATATGATAATCAAGTAATCTCTCCACACAATTTAAAATTTCAGGCTGCTGAAACTCAGGTAAATTTAGAATATAGTCCGGCTGAAGTTCGGGTTTCGGGAGAAAATCATGTGCGAAATTATCTTCGAAATGTTTCATTTTTGATCTAAGGTGCGAATTTTAATTTATTTTTTCTTGTGACTTTCCGGTTTCAAAGCCTTCTTCATATCTTCAATATTTCTTCGTTCAGTCGCTTCATAAGGGAACAAATGGGAAATTCCTGCTGTGTATTGGTTTGGAATATCTGCTGGTTGAAATTGTTCATATGCTTGCGCATGACGGACAAAATTTGGATCCAATAACAATGGTCGGCCTAGAGCAACAAGATCGGCTCTTCCGTTTAAAAGTATGGTGTTTATTTGATCTATATTTTGAATGTAGCCAGTTGTTATGGTTGGGATATGCACTTCATTTCGAACAAAATCTGAAAAAGGTGTTTGCCACATTCTACCCATTTGAGGCTTTTGGTATTCGACAGTATTTCCGGTAGATACGTTGATTATATCAGCACCTGCTTCTTTGAATGCATTGCAAATGTACTTTACATCCTCGTCTGAGATGCCATCTTCAACCCAGTCTGATGCTGAGATTCTAACCGACATAGGTTTGGTTTCGGTGAACACTTCTCGCATCGCTTTAAAGACTTCTAGCGGGAATTTGATTCGGTTTTGAATACTTCCGCCGAATTCATCTGTTCTCATGTTTGTCAGTGGGGAAAGAAAAGAAGCTAATAAGAAACCGTGGTGCGCTTGCAATTCAATCATATCAAAACCAACTTCATCTGCGTTGATAGTTGCATTGACAAATTCGGAGATGACGGCATCCATATCAGAAAGTGTCATTTCTCTTGGTGTTGCCATAGCTGAATTGAATGGAATTGGTGATGCAGATATCAGATCCCAGCCGCGTTTTGCCAAAGGAATATCTTTTCCTACGGAAGGTACATTGATGGAACCTTTTCGTCCGGCATGCCCAAGTTGAATTCCGATTTTTGACTTGCTGTATTTGTGTACATAATTTACAACCTTCTTCCACTTATATGCCTGTTCCTCAGACCAAATTCCGGCACAGCCTAAAGTGATACGTCCTGTACTAGAAACTGCCGTCATTTCTGTCAAAATTAGTCCAACGCCTCCGGTTGCTCGAGAGCCATAATGCACCAAATGCCAATTATTAACCAATCCGTTTTCAGCTGCATATTGACCCATTGGAGACATCACAATTCGATTAATCAATCGCATATCTCGCAGTTCAAAAGGCGTAAAAGCCGCCG
>CANHBE010000114.1 GCA_947458575.1 Flavobacteriaceae bacterium
ACCCCAAGCCAATAACACGTATCCTATTCCGCCAATAACACATACTTTAATGCTCAATTGAACCAGTGTTTCATTAAACTGTCCTTCGAAACCCCAGGAGGCGTTGATAATAAAATATATAAATACGAAAGCTAATCCTCCAGTCAAGAAAAGCATAGCAATCTGCTGCCAATACATTTTTCGCAATTGATTATTGAAGACCTCCGGTGTTCTATGATCAGTAATTTTTTGGCCAATATCAATAAATCTGGTGAAAGATGCAATACTATATTCCAAAACGCCAGCGAGTAGAAGAAAAACAAGAATGGCTAAGTCCATCCCAAGCTCGTAATTCTTTTCAAAGTACACTAAAAATGGCAGATTCCCATTGATACCTGATGACCAGGCCATTATTCTATCGATAAAAATAAACAAGTAAATAAAAATCCCGTAGAAGAAATACTGATAATTGTGGTATAACAGCACTGGAACTTTGATTTTATTACCGCTTATTGACTTTTTATTTCGAGTTAAATTTTTAAAGTATAAAAAGAGGAAAACCTTCACTATAAGAATTGATACTGCGATTCCAATCCAGTGAGTCGCATAAATGAGAAGTGTTGTTGATTCCTTCAGGTAAATCGCGACTGCAGTACCAACAAATATTGATAAGGTAATGACCCATCGCTGTTTAATCGTGTGCAATGGAGCAAGCATCAATAACAGCATTCCTACAAAAAATGCGTAGGCAAAGACAACGAATAAGATTTCGTATGGGTAAATATGAAAGAAGAAATTGACAAGAAAAATTGCTGTCAAAACAAAAAAGATAGACAACATACCTATTTTGTGAAGGTAATTAATCGTTTTGTTGGTCATCAAATAATCTTTGTAATTCCAATAAAACGATGCTTGTTTACCTATGACTTGCACAAAGCCACCTGTTGAAACGAGACCAATCACAACGCCTAAAACAACGGCAGTAGATTGTATTTCATTAAAACCTACAAAGGTCCATAACGAGTAGCCGAATAAGATAATGGCCACAATTTGAATAAAAACAGGTAAAAGGTGAAATATCCCTAAAGAATAGTATTGAGCAAAAATCTTGGTCTTTACTTTGAAAAAATCCTTAAACTGAATGATTTTCGGCTGCGTTCGCTCTAATTCAAGTTCCTTTTCATTCTTTACGCCAACGTAGTATTTGTCGGTCGTAAGTTCATAAAAAATCAACTCAGCAAGATCTTTAATTGAATTAAAACCAAAATCACTCTTCGTATCCTTTTCGCGAATACCAAGAGACTCAATGGTGGCTTCAACAACTTCGCTGCTGACAGGTTTGCCGATTTTATCCTTAATCTTGTCGATTAAGGACTTAACGTTCGTAAAATGATTCTCCATTGTAGATTGGGGTCTAGTTTTGGTTAAGTGTTTTTTTCATCTTTTAAGATGCTTCCATAGCTTCTTGTTGTAAATGTGAATTTAAATAAATTAAATCTTGTGCTTTCTTACTCATGATATACTCGTATGCCATCTCATATTCCCGAATAAATTTATCGATGGTAAAGTTATCAATTACTTTCTTTCGGGCAACCTCTCCCATTCTTTTTCTCAAAACATCGTCTTGCAGTAGGGTTACAACACTTTGTCCGAGAGCAACATAATCTTTTGGCTTACAAATAAAGCCACATGTACTATCTAAGGCTTCTGTTACACCTCCAACATCAGTAGCGACAACTGGGACTCCACAGCTCATCGATTCTAGGACTGTGTAGGGAAAGCCTTCAGAAATTGAAGTTAGAATCGAGATATCGCCTTCGCAAAATAGTTGATGAGGTTTATCGTGATAACCAGCCAAGAAGAAGTTATTCTCTAACTTCAACTCCTTGATCAAATTATTGCATTCTTTTGTATATTCAGGAACGGCATGATTGTCTCCATATACCAAGTAACGTACATTAGGTATGCTCTCTTTGGCTACGGCGCACGATCGTATCATTGTTAGAATATCCTTCAATTCGAAGATTCTAGCAGCAGCAACCACAGTTGGAACATCTTTCAAATGGTCAGGTTTCTTGTTTGGAACGAACAAATCAGGGTCGATCCCGTTGTAAATTACATCAATCTTGTGGGGGTGTGCACCATATTTCTTCTCCCAGATCATATTAAATTTGTTTACCGACAAAATCATATCTGCCTTATAGTAAACTAATCTTGTAATGCATTCTGAAAACTTGATTAAGAGATTCTTCAGGAAAAAAGAATACTCAGACGAATTAATAGCAATTAATCTTTCTCTGATAAATACACCATGTTCCGTTGCTATAATCGGTGTACCATATTTGTATTTAAGTACCAAAGCAGGTATTACCGGGAATCCGGAAAGCGTAAGGTGCGAAATATCAGCCTTGGGAACATCGATAGACAAAGGAATTAAAAATCTATAAATCCATCTCATTCCAACTGTGAAATCGTACAAAGTTGCCTCGTAGTGATTATCCTTCTTAATTATCGCAGAAACTGTGTCGCAGAAAGTTTTCCATACCAATTGACTGCGCATCGTATTTTTGTAGTCGTGATTTTGGAAGAATTGCCACATATCGAAGATGATATCGTCGGTTTCCTCAACATCACTGTTTGTATCGAAAATATTCGCCAACAATCTCTTGAAAATAGGAACGAAAACTGATTCTATTGCGTTTTTGTCCTCCTGTTCTTTTTTGTTTACGGTTTTGTAGTACTTTTTCCCGTAACTCAACAATTCTTTTGGTTCAAGAGGCGACCAAAGTGGCACTTGAATGACGTTTTTCACGTTTTCACTCAAATGGTATTTCGACTTTTCTTCGAAATCAGCATTGATTGAATACAAGGTATAATTGACATTACTCACTTTCTTGCAAAGCATGTCCGCCCAAGTAGAAACTCCACCCCCATTATATGGGTAAGTTCCTTCTAAAATAAGCATTACATCGTACTTGTTTTTCATATGTCTAGGTTTAAGGCTTCGAAACATTGGGATAACACTAAAATCTGGGAAATTTTAACATTTGTTTCTGAAGCAAATATAACGTGGCTTCAACTAATAAAAAAAAAAAGCGTCTGAAATCTGTTGTAAACACTCATAAAGTCGATGAAGTGCAACTTTTTGATAATGAAATGGTAGAGAAAAAAAACCACCGGAGAATTTGGTTTAATACATCGATAAAATCATGTATTTTATCGAGTTTTTACGAAATCGAAGTAGTGCTAAAATAACCTTTGTCGGAACTTTTTACCGATAAGCAAGATGAGTTGTAATTTGTAATCTTCTATCAACCATTCTCTATAATTCTTGCTGCAGTGGCTCAAGCAGTTTACGTATCTTTTCATGCGAGATTGAATATCTTCATTCAATTCCTTCGCTAAAACTTTTGCTTCATATAAGTCTTCGGAATTGTCAACACACATCGAGGCATGCTGCTCAAGCGATTTTTCGAACACAACTTTAGATCTCAAATTTTGCGCGATTGCCAATTTGTGTTCCTCTTCCACATCAAATGAAATATCTGCTGTCTTAGCAAATCTTGCCCGTAATTCAGGTGGCATTTGATACTTAAAGTGCAATTCTATTTCTACATCGTCACGCAGATTTTCGAGATATTGCTCCGGTGATCTGAAGATATGTTGCCAATCTACAGGCTCTTGCCAAAGTCCAAATCTTGCTGCGTTATTACCCAAATCAATTACTGTAAAGGAATCTTTATTAGGCAGTTTCCTTGAGCCTCTTCCAATCATTTGAAAATATAGTGTGAGTGACTTCGTGGCTCTATTCAATATTATTGTCTCGACTGTCGGTTCATCAAAACCTGTAGTCAAGATGCCAACAGAAGTCAAAATCGCATCTGGCGTTTTTCTAAACCAAGACAAAATCTCTCGGCGGTCTTCGGAGCTTGACGTATTATCGAGGTGTTTAATCGGGTATCCCGCCTCTCTGAAAGTCTCCAAAACATATAATGACGTATTGATACCGTTGTTAAATATCAACGTTTTCTTGCCCAATGATTTTTCGGTGTATGCATGGATGAGTTTTTCCTGCATCATCAAATTCGAATATAAATCATCAGATGATCTTACCGTGTAATCACCGTTTATTCCAACCTTTAAAGAAGTTAAGCCAACATCATAGCTATACGTAATTGCTTTAGCCAGAAATCCTTTGGAAATCAAAGACTCTATCGTATCACCAACAATCAACTCGTCATAACTCTCATACATCGGCAATTTGATATTCGAACTCAAAGGTGTCGCAGTTACACCCAAAATGAAGGAATTCTTGAAATAACTTAGCAATTTTCGAAACGAATTGTAATGCGCTTCATCAATAATAACTAATCCAATATTGCCTAAATGGAACTTTTTGTCATTAATTCGATTCTTCAATGTTTCAACCATTGCAACAAAACAAGAGTAATCATTTTGGTCCGGTAAATCTTTTACCTTGCTATTGATAATCTTGTTCGTTACATCGAAACCCTTTAGCATTTTAGAGGTTTGCTTGCACAATTCGATGCGGTGAGTTAAAACCAAAACTTTTCGGTCATGTTTGGAGAGATAACGCCGCACAATTTCTGAGAAAATAACTGTCTTCCCGCCGCCGGTTGGGAGCTGATACAACAAGTGATGATTTTCCGGAACATTATCCAAGCGATCAAAAATAGCCGCAATATCGCCTTCCTGATAACCGTACAACTCTTTTTTGTCTTCAACCTCTGATTCTAAATCCTTACTTGACATTTAAAGTTTTTTGAATTTGGCAAAATTACGGCTAAAAAAGACTATTTTATTTTTTTTGAATGAAAAAAGGGATCTTAAGAATCAAATCTCTCCAGTAATTCGGAAAATTGAGTAGAATTAGTCCATTCTTGGGCAACAGCAATTTCTTCCACAGCTTTTATCCTATCTACAAAATCACGGTAAACTCCCCTCGAAATCGAAAACTGTATGGCTTGCTCGAACGAGCGATATTGCCCTTTAAAGAAAGTTTCTTGTTTAATCGTCCGCTGTGAAGTCAGCTTTTGAGCGGTTTCAATCGTATAAAGCATCAAATCGGCAATCAAAAACGAATCGACACCCAAAGAGATAAAATGTTTGAAATAATTCTGAGGTACGGATCTCCGGAGTTTTGGTCGTTTTCTATTCAAAGGAAAAAATTCGTTTGCTATTTTTGACTTGGCTTCGCTAATTAATTTTTTCTCGTTAGGATTGAATACGAAATCATAGTAGGTCTTAACTACAGAAAACTTGTCGTAAAGCTCTAAAAATGATTCTTGTAATTGTTCGTTAGTCTGTTGACTCAAATACTTTTTTAATTCTCTTTTACTCATGCTCTAAGCTATTCTGACAAAAGTAAGTTAGTTTTGAATCTGATTTATTAGTTTTACCGTCAAATTTGACTTAGCGAAATTATTTTATGACCAATATTTTTAAAGCCACTGCATTTTTAGAGGGAATTTCATTGCTGATTTTATTATTTTTTGCGATGCCCATGAAGTATTTTTTTGACCAACCGATATTTGTAAAGGTCGTTGGGATGGCGCATGGAATTTTGTTTATTATCTATATTCTACTAGCGATAATGCTCAAGATTGAAGCCAAATGGGAGAATAAAAAATTCCTTATAGTTTGTCTTGCGTCTGTCATTCCATTCGGAACATTCTACATCGAAAAAAAATACTTCAGAAATGCCTAAAGTACTAGAATATTTATTCTGTTGGTGCTATCCGCTATTGCGAAAATGGGGATTGGGATATACTGTTGCATCGTATTTGAGCCTTGCAATCAATATTGCAATCATGTCGTTCTTTGCCTATCTGATTTATTTTGTTTTCAGATTTATCTTGGTTGCGCTGATGGCTATCATTGCAAAAAAAACAAAGACCAAGTTTGATGACCTACTCATTACAAATAAAACAACAAAGTACATATCGTATTTAATTCCATTACTGTTTATTTATAAATCAGTTCCTGTAATCCTGAAAGACTTTGTCTACTGGGAGAATATGTTTGGCAAATTAATAGGTATTTACATCATTTTATTGAGCCTATGGATCGTTCGCACAATTTTCAATGCATTGCGAGACTATCTGAAGTTAAAACCACAATACAGTGATAAGCCTATTGATAGCTATATTCAGGTTATTATGATTGTACTGTGGCTCATTGGCCTAACAGTTATTGTCTCAGAATTATTTAATATTAAGGCCAATACGCTATTTACAACTTTAGGTGCAGTATCGGCAATTATTATATTGATATTTAGAGATATAATCCTCGGATTTGTCGCAAGTGTTCAAGTGTCACTAAATGACATGGTTCGAATTGGAGACTGGATCACATTTGATAAGTTTGGCGCTGATGGAGATGTAATTGAAATAAATCTGGCAACAGTAAAAGTGAGAAATTTTGATAATACCACCACAACCATTCCGACCTACAGCTTGATTTCAGATTCTTTTAGAAACTGGCGAGGCATGCTGAATTCTGATGGAAGGCGAATAAAAAGGCATATTCTCATTAGAGCAAAAAGCATTCGCTTCCTTTCGAACGATGAACTATTGCGAATGAAGAAAATCCAATTAGTTAGTCAATATATAGAAATTCGTCAGAATGAAATTGACAAATACAATGTTGCACACCAAATTGACAAATCGATTCCTATTAATGGTCGTAATCTTACAAATTTTGGTTTGTTTCGAAAATATATTTCCTGCTATCTAGAAAACTACCCAAGCTTAAATAAGGATATGATCTTGTTGTGCAGGCAATTACAACCAACAGCTCAAGGTATTCCTTTAGAAATTTATGTCTTCACAAAAGATAAGAAATTTGAAAACTACGAGTATATTATGGCTGATATTTTTGATCATGTCATAGCTTCAATTGGTTTCTTCGACTTGGAAATTTTTGAATTGTCAACAGGAAAAGACAACTCGCAATAACCTAACGTTGCAAGCGATCGTTAACAAACTCAATTTTTGTTTTTCCGTGAGCTTTTGGCTTACCATCATCACCAAGACTGACCATTGTTATAGAATCAATAGTAATGATGGTATCTCTTGTCATAATGTTTCTAACTTCGCATTGTAGTGTGAGTGATGAATTACCAAATTTAACGACATCAATTCCAATTTCGATGATATCGCCTTGACGAGCAGAGCTTCTGAAATTAATTTCAGACATATGCTTGGTTACAATCTTACTGTTTTCTAACTGAATTATTGAGTACAAAGCTAATTCTTCATCAATCCATGCCAATAATTTTCCACCGAATAAAGTACCATTGGGATTAAGATCCTCGGGTTTAACCCATTTTCTTGTATGAAAGCGCATAATTTTAAGAATATATTTTTTTTGCAATTTAGATTATTCAAGATGACCAAATGCTTATTTAGGTAATCCACTAATATAGAATCACTTAACATCTCCCGCATCGTCTTACGCCACAAACATATTGATGCCACTTGTGAAACCGTAAAACGAGCGTTACTGCTTGTCCTCTTCGATCATGGCTAGGTTTGTCATAAATTTTTAATTATTGTATTTTAAGGTCAATAAGACCGGTATTTTCCTTTGATACTCTCTCTGTCGCTGCTGTTATTTCTTCATTTTCGTTGACAAATCCGTCAGGAATTGACTAACAGTTTATATACGTATCCATTTTTCGATGAAGAAGCAATACAATTGACCTATCTTCCTAATTCGCCAAAAACTATTGTATCCACAGCGAGATAAACTGATGTAAGGCGGTTAATCCATCTAATTTGAACTTTTTAAACAAAAGTTAATAAGTAAAAATAGTATTTATGTGCTGATAACTTGAATAATTGATCGAAACTCTTATATTTGCAGCTAATATGTTAAAACAGACACTAATTAAAGTTCAAACTAATATGTACATTGTAAGATATCGCTTATTTACGGTGCTGATAGCACTATTCATATTGTCTTCTGCCAG
>CANHBE010000115.1 GCA_947458575.1 Flavobacteriaceae bacterium
AGCTCTCGGGTCATTGCCTTTTTTAAGTAAAGCCCCGACTATTTAGTCGCGGCTTTCTGTTTTTGGTGGCAATGTGTCGGCTAACGCCTCTATTCGTCGCCTTTGCTTCGCCAGTTCGGGCTGAAGCCCTCGGGTCTTTATTGAACCCCAAGCTTGACACGAGCGTAGCGAATTGGCGAAGCAAAAAGCTGGGGTTCTTTGTCTTTATAGGTACGACGTGTTCGGCTAACGCATCGAGTCGTCGCCATTTTAAGAGAAGCCCTAGCTTGAATAAAGCTAGGGCTTTTTGTTTTTATTGGAGCGACGCTCTCAGCTAACGCCTCAAGTCGTCGCCTTTTTAAGAAATAACTCGCTATGGGAATAAAGGTGTTTTGTTTTGTAGAAGTTTTGGTTTTATATTTAGCAATACACTAATGCGCAAAGAGAAACAAAAGCTGTTGTAGTAGTAAATGTTTTACCTACTTTTATGAAACTTTAAAGTACATTATTATGAGAAAATACTATTGTATCATAATCACAATTTTATTTACGGGATTACTTTCGTGCTCCAACGAAGAAACTAAGATGAAAGAGCAAGTGGCGTCAAGGCCAACGGTTCCTGTTTTGGCTAGTGAAGTACAAATTGGGACGCAAGTCTGGATGACCAAGAACTTAAATGTAAGTCGATATAGAAATGGTGACCCGATTCTGCAAGTTGCCAATTCAGCCCAATGGGCAAATTTAACCACAGGCGCTTGGTGTTATTATAACAACGACCCGGCCAATGGACCAATTTACGGCAAACTATACAATTGGTACGCAGTAAATGACCCGCGGGGCTTGGCGCCTATAGGGTGGCATATACCTACCGATGGGGAATGGACCACGTTAGTCTCATTTTTGGGTTTTCCTGATGTTGCCGGTGGTAAGATGAAAACTACAGGTACTTTACAAGCGGCTAACGGATTATGGAGGAGTCCAAATGCGGCGGCTACAAACAGTAGCGGTTTTTCAGCGCTTCCAGGTGGGTATGAGGCTGATAATGGTAGTGGATCATTTCTGCTTGATAGAAATGGGTATTGGTGGAGTACAACCGAATTCGGTAGTCTGCGAGCAGTAGCCCGAATTTTGAGTTATACCAATGGTGGTGTCAGTACATTAGAGTTCTTTAAAGACAATGGTTTTTCTGTTCGTTGTATCAAGAATCAGTAATTGTTGCTCGCGTGAGGGATAGCAGCGGTAGCCCACAGCGGCGGAGTGCAACGGAGCGGCGAGGACTATAGCGTATAGCCCGACGGCTCACGAGAGGTTCATGAATTCGTAAAATTTTCTTGAGCCGGCACGCCCAAATAAAAATCATCCTACTGCAGAGTTTCTCGTAAATCCTGAACAGTGGTCAGATGATAGCCTGATTTCGCTTTTTCAAAAATACGCTGAGCCCAAACTTTTCCTTGAGGTGTTTTTACCATTTCTTTGTAGAGCATTTGCAAAGATCCTGTGCGGCTGGTGGCAATCATAAACTGTTCTATCGCTTCATAAGCGGGTTTATATTGTTGACGAATGGCAATAACAAACCATTGGCGTTTGATTACGAAGTTGCCTCCTTGCGTAAAATTGAATTCGGTATCAATAGCTGCCATCTCTTTTTCGGAAAGGTCTTGGGGTAAGTAATCAATAAAATGTTGTTTTTCATTGGTTGATTTGATTTTTGCGCTCAAACCTTTGATACCCGTTTGTCTCCATGTTTTTTGAATTTGATCGATGGCGTTAAAATCTTCGGAAACTGGTTTAGTAATATTCGATGGAATGTCTGGTTTGTATATCCATTCTTCGGCTTTGATTTTGGCAGCCAACGCTTTGTCGCCTTTGATTAGTTTTTCATTGAAATAGCTCAAAAAGTCTTCTGTAGTAATGGATTGGAAGGCGTGGCCATTGAAGTAATCTGTGATAAACTTGTCGAAAGATTCACGACCGACAATACTTTCGACGGTTTGTAGAAAAGCATAGCCTTTTTCGTAGGGGATATCACTAAGGCAATCGTCTGCATTTTTACCATCAACATTGACTTTCAATTGGGTATCAGGATTATTTGCACCATATTCTGCCATATTATCATAGAGTGATTTTCGACTGAGAACATCTTGCATTTTGGCTTCTTTGATTCCGAAAATTTCTTCTCCGATGCGGTGTTCGACATAGGTTGTGAATCCTTCATTGAGCCACACGTCGTTCCAAGTGGCATTGGTGACTAAGTTGCCGCTCCAACTATGACCTAGTTCATGGGCTAGTAAGCTCGTCAATGATTTGTCTCCTGCGATGACACCTGGCGTAAGGAATGTTAGGTTGGGGTTTTCCATTCCACCATAAGGGAAGCTGGGAGGCAAAACCAGTACATCGTATCTGCCCCAACGATAGGGTCCGAATAATTTCTCGGCAGCATACACCATTTTCCCAAGTTCACTAAATTCGGCAGCTGCCTTATCCAAGACGGATTGCTCCGCATAAACTCCGGTTCGTGGGTCGATGGATTTGAATCCTATGTCACCTACCGCGATTGCCATTAAATACGACGGGATCGCTTTGTCTTGTTTGAACTTGTAAATTCCATTTTCGTTTTTTTGTTGTGGATTAACGGCGCTCATGACTGCCATCAAATCCTTCGGAACGGAAACTTTGGCGTTATAGGTGAAACGAATTCCGGGAGAATCTTGGCAAGGAATCCAAGTTCGAGACCATATGGTTTCGCCTTGCGAGAATAAGAAAGGTTTCTTTTTGTCTGCGGTTTGTTCCGGTTTTAGCCATTGCAACGCCACAGCATCTTTGGTGGTGTTGTAATAAATATTGACTTTGGTGGTGTTGGGTTCAATTTGAATATGAAGCGGTTGACCGTGAAATTCCACTTCGGTCCCTAGGCTAAATTTCGTTTCTTTCTCCTCATCACCAAGAGTTACTTTGGTAATATTAAGTGTGTTTTCGTCGAAGATGATTTCGTTTCCTTTCGAAGTGTTTTCTATGGTCCACGTAGCTTTTCCGGAGATTGTTTGCGATTCGAAATCTACTTTGATATCCAAATCCAAATGCTTGACAACGGCATCATTGGGTTTCGAGAAAGAATGTACATCTTTGACGAAGTGATATACCGAAGCAACTTCTTTCTTTTGGCAAGACAGCATAATTGACAATAAACAAAGAGTGATTAGCTTTTTCATAATGTAGTATATATTCTGTAAATTAAATTAAAAATTCCCGTTCTGTAAGGTCAAAACGGGAATTTGTATTTTGAAAGTGATGCCCTCGACTGCGCTCGGCTGATACAATTAGGCTAACATCGTAACTGGATTTTCCATGTACTGTCTTAGTGTTTGAAGGAATTGTGCTCCGGTTGCTCCATCTACTGTTCTATGGTCACAAGCCAAAGTTACTTTCATTGTATTTCCAACGACAATTTGTCCGTTTCTTACGACTGGTTTTTCTTCTATCGCACCTACAGATAAAATTGCAGAGTTCGGTTGATTTATAATAGAGGTGAATTCAGAAATGCCAAACATCCCAAGATTGGAAACAGTGAAAGTACTGCCTTCCATTTCGTTAGGTAGTAACTTCTTCGATTTGGCTCTTCCCGCTAAGTCTTTAACGCTATTACCAATTTGTGATAGTGTCATTTGATCTGTGAATCGCAAAACGGGTACCACTAAACCGTCTTCAACAGCTACAGCAACACCCACATTAACGTGGTGATTGATTATGATTGCGTCTTCTCTCCACTGTGAATTCACTTTTGGATGTTTTTTCAGAGCCATTGCACAGGCTTTAATTACCATATCGTTGAAAGAAACTTTCGTGTCAGGTATCGTGTTGATCGTTGCTCTTGATCTCATCGCTTCATCCATTGCTACTTCGATAGTTAAGTAGAAATGAGGAGCTGTAAAAATTGACTCAGACAAACGTTTCGCAATGATTTTGCGCATCTGCGAATTTTTGATTTCTTCTGTAAAGGTTTCTCCAGCTGGAACGAAAGGTTGAACAGTCGTCGATTGCTTTTTGTCTGATGTTGGTTGAACCTCGACTGTATTTGGAGTGGCAATTGTTTGTGCATCAAATGACGGTGTGAAGTTTTCGATATCGCTTTTCACGATACGGCCATTTTCACCAGATCCTTTCACCAAAGCGATGTTGATTCTTTTTTCTTCGGCAATCTTTTTCGCTAATGGAGAAATAAATATTCTTTTTCCATCAGAAACCATTTGAATAGTTTCTTCTGCTGCGGTTACTTTTTGTTGTTCCTCGATTGAGCTCGGGATGACAGCCTCGACTGCGCTAGTCGCGACGGTGGACGAAGTGTTTCCTTTTTTGTAGTTTTCAGCAATACCTGTAATATCAGTTCCTGCTGGCCCGATGATCGCTAACACACTGTCAACCGGTGCAGTTTGGCCTTCATTAACGCCGATATACAATAAAGTTCCCGCGTTGAATGACTCAAATTCCATCGTGGCTTTGTCGGTTTCAATTTCAGCAAGAATGTCACCTTCTGATACTTTGTCGCCGATTTTCTTTAGCCAAGTTGCAACAGTTCCGTCAGTCATTGTATCGCTGAGCCTAGGCATAGTGACAACAACTACTCCTTTTGGCAAAGCAGTTGTCGGTTTTTGGTTTTCGGTTGTTGATGGAGTTGCTTCAACTACGCTTGGGGCGGAATTTGCAACAGCGGGTTCTTCCGTTTGTTCAGCTTTTAACGACTCTACAGTTGGTACTGCATGTTTTGAAGCGTTTAGTAAAGGACTGATGTCTTCTCCTGCTGCACCAATGATTGCTAAAAGAGCATCTACGGGAGCAGTTTCGCCTTCGTTAATACCAATATGTAAAAGAGTACCGGAATTAAAGGATTCAAATTCCATGGTTGCTTTGTCTGTCTCAATTTCAGCTAGGATGTCACCTTCGCTAATTTTATCGCCCACTTTCTTAAGCCATTTAGCTACAACGCCTTCGGTCATAGTATCACTCAAGCGTGGCATTGTGATAATTTTTGCCATAATTGATTAGAGTTTATGTGGGATGAATGGGTAATTTTCTTCTTCATATACAACATCGTAAAGTTGTTGTATTTCTGGAAATGCGGATTCTTCAGCAAAGGTTGCGCATTCTTCAACTAAGTCTTTTACCCTCTCGTCTATGGCTTCAATTTCAGCATCAGTAGCATATTTTTGATCCTTTATGACATCTAAGACCTGAGTAATAGGATCAATTTTTTTGTATTCTTCAACTTCGTCTTTAGTTCTATAAAGTTGTGCATCAGACATCGAGTGTCCTCTGTATCGATAGGTCTTCATTTCTAAAAATGTTGGTCCATCTCCTCGACGCGCTCTATCGATGGCTTCATGCATGGCTTCGGCAACTTTGACAGGGTTCATTCCATCTACTGGCCCACAGGGCATCTCATAGCCTAAACCAAGTTTCCAAATATCAGTATGATTTGCTGTTCTTTCGACTGAAGTTCCCATAGCGTATCCGTTATTTTCCACAATGAAAACAACCGGAAGCTTCCACAACATCGCCATGTTGAATGCTTCGTGAAGTGATCCCTGACGCGCTGCTCCATCACCAAAATAGGTTAGTGTAACGCCGTCACGACCAAAATATTTATCGGCAAAAGCAATACCTGCACCTACGGGAATCTGAGCTCCTACAATTCCGTGCCCTCCGTAAAAACCTTTTTCCTTTGAAAAGATATGCATTGATCCTCCCATTCCTTTTGAGGTTCCGGTAACTTTTCCTAATAATTCTGCCATTACTGCTTTTGGATCAACACCCATTCCAATAGGCTGCACGTGATTTCTATAAGCTGTAATCATTTTGTCTTTCGACAGATCCATGGCGTGCAAGGCGCCAGCAAGGACAGCTTCTTGTCCGTTATAAAGGTGAAGAAACCCTCTTACTTTTTGTTGTATATACAAAGCTGCTAGTTTGTCTTCAAACTTTCTCCAGAATAACATGTCTTCGTACCACTTCAGGTACACTTCTCTTGTGACTTCTTTCATTAGGCTAATTTTCTTTTGTGTCTATTTAACTTATAATTAGAGCGCAAAATAGTTTCCTCACACAGATTTGCGAAAGGCAAAAATATAACATTCCTTGCGAGATGTAAAATTAAATTAAGTGAATTTTTACTGCGCTACAAGAAGTTTTTGTCGAAACTTAATGGGAGTAAATTTGTTAGAGAATCTGACTTGTAAATAGCTCCAACTTCACCCATAAAAAAGATTTCAATTGGTGTTTCTTGCTTGAATTCATACTCAGCAATAGACTGTCTGCAAGCGCCACAAGGCGGAATAGGTGCAGTGGTTTGATTGGTGTCGGAAGCCGCTGTAATTGCCATCTTAATAATTTTTGCATCAGGAAAAATAGCTCCTGCTTGGAAAATTGCCACACGCTCCGCGCACAATCCCGAGGGATAAGCAGCATTTTCCTGATTTGAACCTAATACTATTTTCCCATTATCAAGTAATAAAGCTGCACCAACTCTAAATTTAGAATAAGGTGCATATGCATTCTTTCTGACGGCAATCGCTTGTTGCATCAATGCAGAGGCATATTCAGGCAATTCATCAAGATTTTCGTAGACGGTCAAATGAGAAGATATTGTGATAGTTTTCATAAGATATGAGGGAAAAAAAATCCAAATTTCAAAGGGAAGAAATTTGGATTTTAATATTTTAGGTTTTGTTTACTAGAATTCATCGTATTTATCACCGAATGCGAAACTAAGAGAGAATCTCAAAGTATTTTCCAGTGGGTTTTGCACTTTAGAAGCAGAGAAAAGATAAGATACGTCTACTTTTACAATATTGTATTTAAAGCCTGCTCCAATTGAAAAGAATTTTCTTGCACCTTTATCAGGATTTTCGTGAAAGTAACCCAAACGCAATGCAAATGAATCTTGATACGAGTACTCAGTTCCCACAGAGTAGGTAACCTCTCTAAGCTCTTCACTAAAACCGTCAGGCGCATCGCCAAACGACTTAAATATTCCTTCTGTCCAACCAATTTGATCGTAATCTATGTTGGCTTGTGCTTCCGCGGCGCTTTGCTCATCAGGATCTATACCTCCGCTATTGTCAGCATCAATAGGTTTGGGCTCAATTGGTGTCGGTACCATTAATTTATTAAGCTCCAATCCAACGCTCACTTTATTATAATCATCCAAAATAAAATCGAAACCAGCTCCAACCTTCAAATTGGCAGGAAGGAAATTTGAACCGGCATCGCCTTGAGACTTATCATAGTTTATCTTCGGACCCAGGTTTTGTAAATTAAAGCCCCATCTCAATTTTCCATTAAAGCTATTAAAAGCCATTTCTTCAGATTGGTGAAAACCTGATATGTCGAAAGCAAATGAATTTGCGGCTTCTGAACTTTGACCTGCTGTAGGAATTCTCAAATTGGACCGAATAAATCGACCGGCGACAGACATCGAAAAGTAGTCGCTCAGTTTCAAGGCATAAGACAAGTCGATGGCGTATTCTGCAGGTTTTACAACAACTGCTGGATCATCGATATTTTCTCGCAATTCGATCTCTCCCAAACTGAAGTAACGAACACTTGCAGCAAATGCACTTCGATCTTCAAACTTGTTGAAATAAGTTATTTGAGAGAGGGAAATATCGTTTACTAATTGTACTAAGTAAGGCGTATAACCTACTGAAAATCCTTGTTGGTCAGTTGAAAACGCGTATTTTGCTGGGTTCCATTGTTGTGAATACACATCTGCTGAAGTTGCCACTCCATTGTCAGCCATACCCGCTGCTCTGGCATCACCGGCAACTAATAAGAAAGGGACGCCTGTTGTGATTACTCGTTCTTGGGCATTTACAAATTGTAAGGCAAATAGGCAGGCTAGGACTAGGATTTTGTTTTTCATTCTTGATTCTTAAAAAGTTTACAAATATAGTATTTTATTAAAGGATAACAAGTTTCTCGTATTTTTCTG
>CANHBE010000116.1 GCA_947458575.1 Flavobacteriaceae bacterium
ATGCCTCTGCTTCCGCAATCTCAAGTATTTTTGCGCCATCAGCACCACTGAGAAATTCACCTTTTTCATTCAATAATTTCAATGCGTTCCATTGTTTCGGATTGTGCGAAGCCGTCAAGATAATACCTCCATCAGCTTTATCCATCGGAACCGCTACTTCAACTGTTGGCGTTGTTGACAATCCTAAATCAATAACATCAATCCCCAAACCGATCAAAGTATTAACAACTAAGTTATGTATCATAGGTCCGGATATTCGAGCGTCTCGACCAATGACAACCGTTAGCCTCTCACTTTTTGAATTTGATTTCAGCCATGTTCCGTAGGCAGAGGCAAACTTCACAGCATCAACCGGGGTAAGATTTTCACCGACCTTACCTCCTATCGTTCCTCGAATTCCTGATATTGATTTGATTAATGTCATTGTATCTAACTGTATTTTAAATTATAAATTTTAAATTGCTGACAAATATAAGAATTGAGGGCTTACTAGTCATTTAAAATCTGATATTCCTACCTTAAAATTTCTAATTTAGTCGAATGAACTTCCTAGCGCATATCTATCTTTCCGGCAACAACGATCTACTCAAGATCGGGAACTTCATGGCTGATGGTATTCGCGGAAGACATTATGAATATTTACCAAATGAAGTTCAAAAAGGAATAAAATTGCATCGTGAAATTGACACCTTTACTGATGCACATCCGATATTCCGTCAAAGCACTAAACGGTTGCACGAACGATATCATCATTATGCAGGCGTCATTGTAGATGTCTTCTACGATCATTTTCTTGCCAAAAATTGGTCAGATTATTCAAGTGAAAAACTAGAGGATTATGTAGCTCGATTTTACAAATCATTAGATACTCATGAAGCAATATTAACTGAAAAAACATTGCACATGAAACCCTATATGATTCAGCACAACTGGTTGGTTAACTATCAATACAAGAAAGGCATTGCTCGAATTTTAACGCAAATGGACCATCGAACCAAAGATGTTTCTCAAATGCAATACGCTATTGAAGAATTAGAAAAATACTACGACGAATTTGAAGCTGAATTTGCACTATTTTTCGAAGATCTGCAAATCTTTGTCGCTGAAAAAATGTTGAAATTATGAGGAGAATTACCATTGCTCTTATTCTGTTTTATTGCTTTCAATCATCTTACGCACAAATCGGACTGATAACTTCCAAAGCCATGGTGGTTTCCGCCCGAGAAGAAGCTTCTCAAATTGGCGTTGAAATTATGCTAAAAGGCGGTAATGCTTTTGATGCTATGGTCGCCACCGAATTAGCCTTGGCAGTTGCTTATCCGTATGCAGGAAATATTGCTGGCGGTGGATTTATGGTTTATCGAAAAGCGAACGGTGAGATTGGCAGTCTGGATTATCGTGAAAAAGCACCGCTAAAGTCAACCAAAGACATGTATTTAGACCAAGACAAGAATATAATTTCGGGTTTAAGTGTTAGCGGAGCCATGGCTATTGGCGTTCCTGGAACAATTGCCGGCGTATTTGCTGTACATCAGAAATATGGAAAATTGCCTTTGCAAACAATAATGGCTCCCGTCATTGCTTTGGCGAAAAAAGGTGTTCTTGTAACCGCGAAGCAATTGAATCAAATTGAAAAAAATCAACAGGAAATCAATAAAATTAGTGGCAAAGAAACCATGTTTGCCAAGAAATTCAAAGTTGGAGATACCATCAAATACCTAAATTTGGCAGCTACTTTAGAACGTATTCTGAAAAATGGTTCGGATGAATTTTACAAAGGGGAAACTGCTCGAAAAATGATCGACTTCATTCAAAAACATGGTGGAATAATAAGTATGGAAGATCTTGCAAAATATGAAGTTAAATGGCGAAAACCCATTACTTTCGATTACAAAGATTTGAAAATTATTTCGATGTCTCCTCCATCAAGCGGCGGCATAACTTTAGGGCAAATGATGCAAATGATCGAGCCTTTCCGCATTGCAAATTATGGACACAATTCTGAAAAATACATTCAATTACTGACAGAAGTCGAACGCCGTGCGTATGCGGACAGAAACTATTTTTTAGGCGACCCTGATTTTGTTAAAATAAATAGTAATCAGTTACTTGACAGAAAATATCTCAAGTATCGTATGAGAAATTTTAGATGGAAAAAAGCAACACTTTCCTCGCAAGTTTCCCATGGTGATATCACAATTTCTGAAAGCGACGAAACCACGCATTACTCCATTGTAGATCCCGAAGGAAATGCCGTCGCAGCGACCACAACTTTAAACGGAGCCTATGGTTCGAAACTCTATTCGGAAGATTTGGGATTCTTTTTTAACAATCAAATGGACGATTTTAGTGCCAAACCAGGCGAACCGAATTCATACGGTTTAGTCGGCGCGGCAGCAAATAGTATTGCCCCGGAAAAAAGGATGCTTAGCTCTATGACACCAACTATTGTCGAAAGGAACGGGAAACTGTTTATGGTCTTGGGTTCACCGGGTGGATCGACTATTATCACTTCTGTCTTACAAACCATTTTAAATGTGTATGAATTCAAAATGAATATGCAACAAGCCGTCAACGCGCCGCGATTTCACCACCAGTGGTTGCCTGATGAAGTGCTGGTGGAGCCCACTAGATTTGCGCCCACTTTAATTGACAGTTTGCAAAAAAAAGGATATATTATTAATGAAAAGAGCGCTCCGGTGATTGGCAAGGTCGACGCAATTTTGCGATTGCCCAACGGACAGTTTGAAGGAGGCGCAGACTACCGCGGCGATGACACTGCAAAAGGATTTTGATATGGGTTTTATTGAAAAATTACAGTCGACTTTCAAAGTCAATAGTTCGCGAGAACTAGCAATTCCTATGGAAAACTACATGAAAAACCATTTTCCTTTCTTCGGAATCAAGACTGAGAAAAGACGAACGCTCTTGAAATCAGTTTGGCAAAGTCATCAAGAGGAAGTGAAACAGCAGACTCGAGAGATTGCTATGGAACTATTTTCGCAACAGGAACGCGAACTTCATTATTGTGCTATTGAAATTCTGATCAAGAATTTAAAAAGCAACTACCAACTTTCAGACATCAACCTCATTGAAAAATTATTGACGACAAATTCATGGTGGGATTCCGTTGACACCATTTCGAAATATCTCTTGGGAAGTTATTTGAATGCATTCCCAAACGAAACTGAAAAAGTCATTCAACGGTTTTCTAATTCCGACAATATGTGGCTCAACCGCGCTGCAATTCTTTTCCAATTGGGTTACAAACAAAAAACCAATTCGGAGATTCTATTCCGAGAATGTCACAAACACGCCGATTCTAGGGAATTTTTTATTCAAAAAGCCATTGGATGGGCACTGCGAGAATATAGCAAATACAACCCACTTGGGGTAAAAGCGTTTGTCAAACATGCCAACTTGAAGCCTTTAAGCAATAAAGAAGCACTGAGAAATATTTCTTAAAGTCAATTTAGTCGTAAATTAGCCGCTTTGTCAAAACTCATGTTTAAAGCTCTTATTCTCAAAATAGAAAGTATAATTGCTTGGTCGCAAACCAAATTGTCGACCAAGCAGTTCTTGTTTTTATCGAGCGTGTTGGTGGGAATTTCTGCGGCTTTTGCAGTAATCGCTCTTAAAACTTTCGCGCATTGGGTTTTTACAACTGCAACTTCGATAAACTTTCTACTGAAATTAAGCTTCATCAATAGTTTGTTGCCCGTTATCGGAATTCTCCTAACCGTTTTTGTAGTCAACAAACTCTTAGGCGGAACAATAGAAAAAGGTACTTCGCAAATTTTATACGCGGTTGCCAAGAAAGCCAGTATTATTCCGCGCAAACAAATGTACGCACAAATCGTAACGAGTTCACTCACCGTCGGATTAGGTGGTTCTGCCGGTCTCGAAAGTCCTATAGTCATTACAGGCGCTGCATTCGGATCGAACTTCGCCCAACGCTATCGACTGAGCTATAAAGACCGAACCCTGCTTATTGGTTGTGGAGTTGCAGCGGGTATCGCTACAGCATTCAACGCACCCATTGCCGGCGTTCTATTTGCCATCGAAGTACTGTTGGTGGATGTGAGTATCTCTGCATTTACACCTATCATGATCTCAGCGGCTACAGGTGCATTGGTTTCTACTATTCTATTAGACGAAACGATTTTATTGTCAATCGACCAAAAACTTGGCTTTAATTATCATAACATTCCATACTATGTGCTTCTTGGTATCTTTACGGGTTTAATTTCAATTTACTATTCAAGAAATTTCCAACGGATCGAGCACTTCTTCGCAAGATTGCGCTTCAAACCATACAAAAAAGCGCTATTCGGCTCGTCTATCCTCGCGGTGATGATTTTTGTTTTTCCCACGCTTTTCGGCGAAGGTTACGAAAGCATTAGAACACTTGCCGAGAATAATCCGCAGCAATTATTGGAAAACACCTTGTTTAGCGGCTTTCGCGGTAACACTTGGGTGGTACTCATTTTTATTGGATTGACATTGTTAATGAAAGTTTTTGCTACCGGAATTACACTAGGAAGCGGCGGAAACGGCGGCAATTTTGCACCATCCCTATTTCTTGGCTCGTATGCTGGATTTTTGCTTTCCAAAACGATAAACACTTTAGGAATAACCAATTTACCAATTAGTAACTTCACATTGGTCGGGATGGCAGGCATTCTAAGCGGTTTGTTTCACGCGCCACTGACAGCGATTTTCTTAATTGCAGAAATTACGGGCGGCTACGATTTAATGATTCCGCTGATGATGGTTTCATCCATTAGTTTTGCGATTTCCAAAGGCTTTGAAAAACATTCGCTTGACAAAAAGAATCTAGCCAAAAAAGGGCACACTTTTACCGAGAACAAAGACACCAATATTCTCTCCACATTGGAAACAGAAAAAATCATTCAAACAGATTTCCTGACCATACAAGATGCTGATAATTTGGAGCAAGTCGTCGATTTAATCTCGCACTCCAATCAGTTTATATTCGCCGTTATTGACGCGGACAAAAACCTGTTGGGCATCATTCATTTTAATGATATCCGGGAAATTATTTTTAGCACATTTAAAGTAAAATACACACCGGTTCGAGACATCATGATACCACCTGCAGAAATTGTCTATCCCACAGATAGCATGGAAACAGTTATGGAAAAATTCGAAAAAACCACAGTCAATTTTCTACCTGTACTCAAGAATGGAAAATATTATGGGTTTATCTCAAAAGCTAATGCACTTGAGGCTTATCGAGAGAAATTGAAGGCAATGACGATTGAATAATAAACTAATAGATTTTGAAATTTGGATCTTGGATCTTGGAATTTGGAACTTGGAATTTGGAATTTGGAACTTGGAATTTGGAATTTGGAATTTGGAATTTAGCTTCGTTCTGTTCGACTTCGCCTCGAGTGGAATTTGGAATTCTAGTCATAATCTTTTCGAAGCTTAATCCGGCTGTTCACTACTATCTTTTGCGGCACACGACCAAATTGAACCAACGAAATACACATAGCCGCAAAAGGATAACCGTTTCCATCCGGGCTAGGGCATTCGTACATAAATGCAACTGTTTTTTTAATTGTTAATTGTTCATTATTAATTATTCAATATAATACCTTTGCGGCTTGCAATACGAATCATGCTAGACCACGAAAATACTATTGACGTTTTAGGCGCTCGAGTCCACAATCTCAAAAATATCGACATTACCATTCCACGAGAAAAATTGGTGGTCATCACCGGCCTATCCGGATCGGGAAAATCATCATTGGCTTTTGATACCATTTATGCGGAAGGACAACGACGATATGTAGAGACTTTTTCCGCTTATGCACGACAATTTCTCGGTGGACTAGAACGTCCGGATGTTGATAAAATCGATGGACTCTCCCCGGTAATTGCCATTGAACAAAAGACTACAAGTAAAAGTCCACGCTCAACGGTTGGCACCATCACCGAAATATATGATTTTCTGCGTTTGCTGTATGCTCGCGCAGGTGATGCCTATAGTTATAATACCGGCGAGAAAATGGTCTCTTACTCCGATGATCAAATCCAAGAATTAATCATCCAAAATTTTGTCGGAAAACGCATCAATATCTTGGCGCCAGTTGTTAGAGCGCGTAAAGGTCATTATGGCGAGTTGTTTCAACAAATTGCCAAACAAGGCTTTCTCAAAGTGCGCATTAATGGCGAGATAAAAGACATCACGCCCGGAATGAAATTGGAGCGATACAACACACACGATATAGAGATTGTCATCGACCGAATGTTGGTTGAAGACACAGCTGAAAATCAGAAAAGACTGTCCGAAAGTATTCAAACCGCAATGCATCACGGCGAGAATATTCTTATGATCTTGGAACATGACAGCAACGAAATTCGATTCTTTAGCCGAAATTTGATGTGTCCTTCAACGGGAATATCTTATCAAAATCCGGAACCCAATTTGTTTTCCTTCAATTCTCCAAAAGGCGCTTGCGATCATTGCAACGGTTTGGGTTCGGTACATGAAATCAATCTAAAAAAGATCATTCCAAATCCAAAATTATCAATCAAGAATGGTGGACTGTTGCCATTGGGGGAATATAAAAGTTCATGGATTTTCAAACAGTTAGAAATCATTGGCGAAAAATTTGACTTTAAGATTACCGATCCAATAGAATCAATTCCTGAAGAAGCAATGGATATGATTTTATATGGTGGAAAAGAAAAATTTGCGGTTACATCCAAATCCTTGGGCGTAACCAAAGAATATAAGATTGATTTTGAGGGAATTTCCCACTTCATCAAAAACCAACACGACGAGAGCGCGTCTAGCAGCATCAAGCGATGGGCAAAAGAATTTATGGATGAAGTTGATTGTCCGATTTGTCAAGGGTCAAGATTGAAAAAAGAGTCTCTTTACTTCAGAATAAATGATAAAAATATCACCGAATTGTCTGCGCTGGACATTTCGGATTTGACCAAATGGTTTGATGAATTGGAGCAATCTTTATCAGAAAAACAAAAGCTCATCGCCTCTGAAATAATCAAAGAAATTAAAGACCGTTTACATTTTTTGGTAAATGTTGGATTGGATTATCTATCAATCAATCGCAGCTCTAAATCGCTTTCCGGCGGCGAAGCACAGCGAATCAGGCTGGCTACGCAAATTGGTTCACAACTCGTCGGTGTGTTGTATATTTTGGATGAACCGAGCATTGGTTTACACCAGCGTGACAACGATAAATTGATTAAATCACTGGAACAATTACGCGATATTGGCAATTCAGTTCTTGTGGTTGAACATGATAAAGATATGATCGAACGCGCCGATTATGTCATTGATATCGGTCCACGGGCAGGAAAATTCGGAGGCGAAATCATCAGCATCGGAACGCCACAGGAAACAATGCAGCATCACACCTTGACGGCACAATATCTCAATGGTGAACGAAAAATTGAAATACCGAAAAAGCGTAGAAATGGAAATGGACATTTTCTAAAACTAACCGGAGCAACAGGCAACAATTTAAAAAATGTCAGTATTGAATTGCCTTTAGGAAGATTAATCTGCGTGACAGGAGTTTCAGGAAGTGGCAAATCAACCTTGATCAATGAAACCCTGTATCCGATTTTGAATGAATACTATTTTAACGGCGTCAAGAAACCAAAACCTTACAAGAAAATTGAAGGTTTAGAGCATATTGACAAAGTAATTGACATTGATCAAAGTCCAATTGGAAGAACACCGCGCTCCAATCCCGCGACTTACACAGATGTATTTTCGGAAATACGCAATTTGTTTACCATGACTCCCGAGAGTATGATTCGCGGTTATAAAGCCGGGCGATTCAGTTTCAACGTAAAAGGCGGACGCTGCGAAACCTGTGAAGGTGCAGGCGTTAGAACGATAGAAATGAACTTTCTTCCTGATGTG
>CANHBE010000117.1 GCA_947458575.1 Flavobacteriaceae bacterium
TAATTGACATCAAAAGAGGAGGCGTTCCAATTCCGCCGCGAACTTCGTTTAAAAAGGCCTTTGATACCAATTTTGAAGTATTTGATAAAAGGCTCATCGGTTTCATCAACAAAAATGAGCAATCCGCCGGTCAGTTGGCTTCAGTAAATGAATAAATAAAGCGGGGCTTGCACTTTTTCTAATAACCACTCAAAGGAATCTGAATTTCGTATTTCTTCCTGCTCTGATTGACCAGTTTTTTGTCACGCAACCAAGGGTTATGGATTTTCAAAATCTTATAATTAATGCCTTGACTTTTGGCGAAAGTTGCCAAATTGGAAATTGTGGTATCCACAGTAATAATCTTTGAAGGCAAATTCACGTACATCTGATTTACGTCTACATCGAAACCAAACTTGAGTGGACTTTTCATAATCTCTTTCAAAGCCAGAATTCTGAATACATAACGTGAGGTTTCATCATTGAGCAACAAATCGTAATAACTATCCACTTGCTGCATGTCGATCTGTTTTGTCACTCCTGTCATACCGCCATTGTAGGAAGCCGCTGCCAGTGTCCAATTACCAAACTTTGCTTTAGCTTCTAATAAATACTTGCAAGCTGCTTCTGTAGATTTTTCGAGATGATAGCGCTCGTCTACCATATCATTAACTTCCATTCCTTTTTCCTTAGCGGTCACAGGCATAAACTGCCAAACACCTCGCGCTCCTGCGGGAGAAACGGCATTAACCAGACCACTTTCAATGACTGCCAAGTACTTAAAGTCATCAGGAACTCCGTACTTTGCTAGTATGGGTTCGATAATAGGAAATACCCGATTGGCTCGCTTGATAATCAATAAAGTAGTTGCATCAAGATTAGCATTGATAAGCAATTCGCGATCTAATCGTTCCCTTACATCTGCAATTTGAAGTGGCGCAGCTTCACCGGCAAAATCGATGCTGGTTGGAAAAAACTGGGAAGTTCCTTCTCTTGTAATCTTATTCTTGTTTTCCGTGGAAATTCCGTACACGAAAGCGCCGCTGACAAAAACGACCGCAGCAATTATTCCCATTCTCTTTGTCCAGTTCATGATCATTGAATTTTGTTATGTAAACTTACGAAAGTTCTGATTTCGGCAGTTAGTCCTTAAGAATTATTTTTGGCAAATTTTCATTCATCCAGCGAAACTTACTCAAAATCATAATATGAGTTCCGCCTTTCACCACTATACAATTCTTGATATTCTTTAAAGGAAAAACCTCATCTAAGTCCCCATGGATATGAATAACTCGACTGTCCGGAGTAGTTCTATTCCATAAAATCATTTGCTCTATTGCCCATTCCAGATATACTTTATCGCGAACAGACAAATATTTTTTATAGAGTTTCAGCCGTTGTTTGAGTGCAGACCCAAAAGAAAAACTGTCCAAAATTTCAATGTTTTGTAACAGTTTGGTTGGAACCAATTTATAGGCTCTTGTTGACTTCGCGATTTTCATCCTCAGGGGCACTTCGAGGTTTGTTTTGACACTTGAAATGATGATTAATTTTTTCACTTCCAGATAAGCTGCCATTTCTTGCACAAGAACACCTCCAAAAGAAACGCCAATCAACACAACCTGTTCTTCCTTGATTTTGTGCACCATCCGCTTGGCGTAACTTTGTATATTCTCATTAGGCAATGGAATCTCCCACTCCAAAAAGTGAACGTCAAAATCTCGCTCATCCAATTGAATTCTCTCAAATATCGCCGAGCTTGCTGCTAGTCCAGGCATAAAATAAACGGGAACTCTCTTCATAAATCAACTGTAATTTCTAAATAAATGTGTCGGTACTCTTCGGTTGCCTATGCAAACGCAGTTGTCAGATTAAAGTTACTGCCAATACCGACTACATGAGTGCCAAAATAAAGAAAATGAAAACGAAAAATAACAACTTCATATTATTCTTTTGCAATGTTTCTGTCTCTCGCAAAAAAATGCTTAACTTTGAAAACTTGTTATTCTACAGATTTAATCCCCAAATCGAAATCTAATCGAATCAGTAACGACAAACCAAGGCACTGAAAACACTGCGGTTGTCACAATAAAACAATAATTGAATTTTAATTACTTTACCACATTTTGATTATGGAAGCAGCAATCACCATTCAAATCAGAGATAATACTTTTGCAAGGCAATTCGAAACAATCGTATCTGAAGGCTTAATTTCTTTAGAATATTCTTTTCAAGAAAAAAAGATATTCCTAACAAAACTAAACACGCCGGAAGGTTTTAACGATGATGAATTTATCACGGAACTTTTGCGAAATGTCATGAATATTGCATACGAGCGTAAACTCAAAGTCGTTCCTATTCTCCCTAAAATTGCACTTTTCTTCAGAAAAAATACGATGTATAAAGATTTATTACCCCCAGGGATAAAGATTTAGTGTCTCACAAAACAATATGAGAAATTACTTTTGTGCTTTTCTTTTTTTGATTTCGTCCATGAGTTTCAGTCAAGTGGACACACCGCAACCGCCGCCAGGTTGCCGAATATGTACTGCATTTGATGACAACAATGATGGCTTCGCTCAATTTGATTTAGATTCTTATTTTGTTCAATTCAGAAACATTGCATTAAACACTGCAACATGATTCGACTTATCAGGTTATCAATTTGAGTTTTATCCTTCAGAAGTAGATTATAACGAAGGAATAAATCAGATAATAAGTTCGCCCTATACCAATATTGTAAGTTATGAGCAAACTTGTTATTTGAAATTAATATATTCTGGATTTGGGCCATTGTACAATCCTGCGGACCTTGCATATTACTTTACTTGCCATAAATTACAAACTACAAGTAGTTTAACTATTAGCACGCAAATGCCCGAGTTAATTAGGCTATATCCTAATCCGGTCTCAGGTAATTTATTTATTGAATCTAAAAAGGAAGCGAAATTCACAACATCAATTTATGATATAAACGGAAGGCTTTTAATTGTTGCAAATTCATCTCCTTCAATAGATTTGTCCGAACTTAAAAATGGAATGTATTTGGTAAAAGTAGCCACTGCTGAAAAAGAACTTACTCGAAAAATAACTGTCGCACACTAAGTCTAATAATAGAAAAACAAAAAGCCGTTACATGTGTAGCGGCTTTTTTTATTCGATGAGATCTAACAACTTAAATCTTGACAGGTTTGCTATAACTATAATACACGAACAGGCTCTGTGTGAGACTCTGACGAAGCAAACTCCAATCGAACACCTCCGTCATCATCAATTCTCGTTAAATTAACTTCATGTAGCGTATTGACTAGTTCCGGATTCCACGGTGTTTTTACTTTGACGTAGTTTTCTGTAAAGCCATGAATATATCCTTCTTTATTTTCACCTTCGAACAAAACTGTTCTGGAAGTTCCCAATTGACTTTCGTAAAATGAACGACGCTTTTTGACCGACAAACCACGTAACATTTTGCTTCTTTTGGCTCGCACATTCGCAGGAACTACATCATTCATCAAAGCTGCTTCCGTATTGTCTCGCTCCGAATACGTAAACACATGCAAGTAGGAAATGTCTAAATCATTTAAAAAATGATAGGTTTCCAAGAAATGTTCGTCAGTTTCCCCCGGAAATCCAACAATCACATCAACACCTATACACGCATGCGGCATCACTTCTCTAATTTTTGCTACGCGCTCTGCATACAGTTCACGCATATAGCGGCGCTTCATCAAACGCAGAATGGCATTGCTGCCGCTTTGTAATGGAATATGAAAATGCGGAACAAAAGTGCGACTATTTGCCACAAAGTCAATCGTTTCGTTTTTCAAAAGATTCGGTTCGATAGAAGAAATCCGCAAACGCTCAATACCTTCTACCTGATCTAAAGCCTGAACCAATTCTAAAAAAGTGTGCTCGTGTTTCTTATTTCCAAATTCACCTTTGCCGTAATCACCGATGTTCACACCGGTCAACACAATCTCCTTAATGTTCTGTTGTGATATTTCGTATGCGTTTTTCAAAACGTTCTCTAAGGCATCACTGCGTGAAATTCCGCGCGCCAATGGAATCGTACAATAAGTGCATTTGTAGTCACAACCGTCTTGCACTTTGAGAAATGCGCGTGTTCTATCACCAATAGAATAACTCCCAACATAAAAATCTGCCTCTTCTATCTCACAAGAGTGAACCTCACCCATGTCATTTTTCGACAAGTCGTTGATGTAATCCGTTATCTTAAATTTTTCGGTAGCACCCAACACCAAATCCACACCATCAACAGCAGCCAATTCCTCCGGTTTCAATTGCGCATAACAACCCACTGCAGCCACAAAAGCTTTGTCGTTGAGCTTCATGGCTTTCTTTACCACTTGCTTAAATTGCTTGTCTGCATTATCTGTCACCGAACAAGTGTTGATGACATAGATATCTGCCACTTCTTCAAAATCGACGCGATCAAAACCTTCCTCTTGAAAACTTCTCGCAATAGTAGAGGTTTCCGAAAAATTCAGTTTGCAACCTAGCGTATAAAAAGCGACTTTCTTTTTGGTATTCATAGTTTGATTTTGTGGGCGATTCCCGCCGAAAAAGGCGGGTCGGGTTTTCCGCAGTGCACGGCACTTTGCTCCAACCCCTATCGCGGATTCCGTAGAGAAAGAAATTAATCTTCAAAAACGGACGACAAAAGTACACACAAAAATCGATTAGAAAAAACAGCCCTCTTTATTTTTAGGAACTCACTGTCAATAAATTATAATTTCATGACCCATCATCTGCCTTAGCCCCGATAGTAACGGCATCCTTTTGCGCTAAAGTTTACTTTCGTTAGTTCGCTTGGCGCAAGTGGCGCAAAAGATAAAGTGAATAGCGGGAATAGCTTCAAAAAAAAACCGCCATTGCGAAACAACTGCGGTCATGATCAAATATTAAGTGGCAATTACAAATTATTCCTTTCTAAACTTTTTTGTAATTTCAAAAACGTGTTCCAATATTCTTTCCTCCTTTTCATCAAAATCTACATGTCGTCGCGACATAACAATCTTTGCGGTTTCGAAAGCTTTCTTGGTAATGTAGGTCGTAAAGCCTGAAGCACCGCCCCAAGAAAAGCTGGGCACAAAATTCCGCGGAAAACCGGCACCAAAAATATTGGCAGAGACACCGACTACTGTTCCGGTATTAAACATGGTATTGATACCACATTTGCTATGATCTCCCATCATCAAACCACAAAATTGCAAGCCCGTTTTCGCAAAACTCTCCGATTCGTAACTCCATAATTTGACCTCTTCATAATTGTTTTTGAGATTCGAATTGTTGCTATCGGCGCCAATATTGCACCATTCGCCCAACACAGAGTTACCCAAGAAGCCATCATGCCCTTTGTTAGAGTAACCAAAGAGCACCGAATTATTAACCTCGCCACCGATGCGACATTCCGGTCCAACGGTCGTAGCACCGTATACTTTGGTCGCCAATTTTACCTGCGCTCCTTCGCACAGTGCGAAAGGTCCACGAATGACAGAACCTTCCATGATTTCACTATTCTTGCCAATATAAATCGGACCGGTAGAAGCATTTAAGGTAACAAACTCCATTTTGGCTCCTTCTTCAATAAAAATATTCTCCGGCGCGATTACATTCGCACTTTTCGGAATGGGTTGAGACTTTCGATCTTCGGTTAGCAGTTCAAAATCTTCACGGATTGCCGCATCATTTTTCGAAAAAATATCCCATGGATGTGCTACAAAAAGGCAGTCGTTTTGGTATTCTACAATTTCATACTTGTCAAAATCTACTTCCTCTTGTGTATCCTGCGTATAAAAAGCAATCACTTCCTCTCCCTTGAAAATAGCCTGATTTGGCTCCAAATTCTTTACCATTTCTGATAGAATTTCATTCGGCAGGAATGATGCGTTAATCATGACGTTCTCCTCCAATTCTACCATCGGGTACTTTTCTGAAAGGTATTCTTCGGTTAGCGTGGTGGTTGTGGTACCCAAGTGTCTTTCCCACTTTTCGCGAATTGTGAGAATGCCAATTCGAATATCAGCAACCGGACGTGTGTAAGTAAATGGCAACAAAGCATTGCGAACTGTTCCGTCAAAAAGTATGTAGTTCATGGTGTTGATTCGATTATTTATTTACTCGATTAATCGGTTAATCGAAATATAAAATTCTGTTTCAAAGTTTGTGAAAAAAATCCGTTCAGCAAAGCCTCGGGACAAAGTTTTAAAAAATATGTTTTTTTAAAAAAAAAGTGCAATAAACAAATTAACCGCAAGGTGCGCAAAGGTTTACGCAAGGTTCGCTGTGTGTAAATAAACAAATAGTTAATTTAAAGAAAAACACAAACCCTTCCTATTCCATTGCGTTCGTAGCGCAAAACTTAGCGCTCATTGCGGTAAAAAAAATCATATACAAAACAAAAAGCCTCTCCAAATGGAAAGGCTTTCTTGTATTTTGAACACTATATTTCTTATTTACCGTGTTTAGCGTACTTGGTTTTGAATTTATCAATACGTCCTGCTGTATCGATAAGTTTTGATTTACCGGTGTAAAAAGGGTGAGAAGTTCTTGAAATCTCCATTTTTACAACTGGATATTCAACACCTTCGTGTACAATTGTCTCTCTTGTTTCAGCTGTAGATTTGGTGATAAAAACATCATCATTCGACATGTCTTTGAAAGCAACTAATCTGTAATTTTCTGGGTGAACTCCTTTTTTCATGGTAAATTTTATTTTTCTTTTTGGTTACAATTTCGTTTCGCGGCTTCTTATCTCTGAAGGTGTAAACGCCTTATAACTTTTTTTATATTTATTTTTTTGAGTGTGCAAATTTACACTTATTTTTCAAAAATCAAATGTTTATTTACTTTTTTTAAATGAATATCTGAAACATATTTTATAGTCTGTAAAATGGGAATTGTTATATTTGTAGCTTAAATGCTAATTCAAAAACAAATGGAAGAATTAAGAAAAAACGCGGCACGATACGGACTATTCCTAGGTATATTTATTATAGTAACGACAACGCTTGTATATGCGATAGACATTTCGCTATTTACAGCTTCTTGGTACGGTATGCTTAATATGGCAATTGTCATAGGTTTTGGGGCTTTTGCTGCAGTGCAATCGAAGAAAAACCAAGGTGGATTCCTAACTTTTAAAGAAACTTTTACTAGTTTTTTAGTAGCTGTATTGGTCGGACTATTTATTTCTACCCTTTTTTCAATTTTGTTATTTAATGTAATTGATCCTGAAGCTAAACAAATCATCGCTGACAACGTAATCAAAATGACATCAGGCATGATGGAGAAGTTTGGCGCGAAACCTGCGGACATCAACAATGTCATTAAAGAAATGCAAAAAACAGATTCTTTTGGCGTTTATGGGCAATTAAAAGGATTCGTATTCAATATTGTCATATACAGTATCATCGGTTTAATTACCGCATTAATCATCCGTCGAGAGCGCCCACAAAGTATCTAAATTAATGAATTTATCTATCGTTATTCCGCTTCTTAACGAAGATGAATCCCTGCGTGAACTTCACGACTGGATCGTGAAAGTAATGCAGGCAAATGCTTTTACCTATGAAATACTTTTTATTGACGATGGAAGTACAGACCATTCGTGGGAAATTATAGAGCAGCTCGGACAGGAAAACCCAAATGTGAAAGGCATTCATTTTTTGAAAAATTATGGGAAATCGCAGGCGCTGCACGCTGGCTTTGCCAAAGCTGAAGGTGAAGTCGTCATTACCATGGATGCAGACTTACAAGACAATCCCGAAGAAA
>CANHBE010000118.1 GCA_947458575.1 Flavobacteriaceae bacterium
ATATAGTTGTCTTTTAAAAGTGATAGAAATAATTAATCAAAAGTAATTTGTCTGCTACAAATATATCCAAAATATTAGTTTAACAGTGTCTTGGCGTGATTAATCGCCGACTGCGAAATGTCACTTCCAGAGAGCATTTGAGCAATTTCCTTAATCCGCTCTTCAACTGTCAATTGTATGATTTCAGTTGCGGTTTGATGTTCTTTAATCGATTTAAACACTTTAAAATGTACATCTCCTTTAGCTGCAATTTGTGGTAAATGCGTGATGGCAATGACCTGCATTGATTGGCTCATCTCTTTCATGATGTCACTCATTTTGTTTGCAATTTCACCAGAAACACCCGTATCAATTTCATCAAAAATAATTGTAGGCAAATTGCTGTACTCGGCAAGAATTGATTTTGTAGCCAGCATAATTCGCGACATCTCACCACCGGAAGCAACTTTCTTTAACAATCCAAAATCAGTTCCCTTATTGACCGAAATATGAAATTCGATTTCATCCTTCCCATTGTGGAGAAATGACTCTGTCGGAATCATATTAAGGCGAAATCGCACATGCGGCATACCTAATTGTGAGAGAATTGTTGTCCATTGATCTACCAAAACGGGGATGGCTTGTTCCCTATTGCGATGGATGCCATCTGCTAAATTGTCTAGAATAGATTTATTTGCAGTTCTATTGTCTTCTAGTCTTTTGATCGTGTTCTCAATTTCCGAAAATGAAAGCACCTTACTCTCCAGCTGCTTTTGAATTTCGATCAACTCCGAAACTGTTTCTACTTGATGCTTTTTCTGCAGATTATAAAGTAATTGAAGTTGCTCATTGATTTTTAATAGATTTTCCGGATCATCAATTAAGTCAGCTTCTTGGCGAATCAATTCATCAATAGCATCTTTTAGTTCAATATGAACCGAATCAACACGCTCAAACAACTCTTGGTAATCAACCGAAAAGCTTGCTACTTTTTGAAGAGATGCTTTTAATTTATGGAGTAAATAAAAAATACCATGTTGCTCATCGTTTGCAATAAGTACTGATTTACTGATATTTTCCCTAATGAAAACAACGTTACTGAGCTGTTCATATCTGTCCTCTAACTCCTTTTGATCGATTGTTTGCAGTGAGATTGACTGAAGTTCTTGCAATAAAAAAGAAGTGTAGTCTTCTTCTTTTTTTAGATTTTGCAATTCAATTTTCAAGTTCTGCAATTGTGACTCTTCGCTTTTGAAATTCTTGAGTAATGTATAATACTGCTGTAGTTGATCTTGGTTATTAGCAATAGCGTCAATGACTTGAAATTGATAGTTGTTTTCGGTCAAATCAGCGGTTTGATGCTGTGAATGAATATCAACAAGTGTATCTCCAAGCTCTTGTAGTTCGTTTAGATTTACAGGAGAATCATTAATAAAGGCACGTGATTTTCCTGAAGGCAGAACCTCGCGGCGCAAAATGGTTACGTCTTCAAAATCCCAGTCATTGCTTTCGAATAAGCTTCTCAGATTGTATTGAGAAATCTTAAATTGTGCTTCAATGACACATTTTTCGTCTTTATTTTTCAATGAATTCAAATCAGCTCGTTTTCCTAAAACCATTCCCAAGGCACCGAGTAGTATTGATTTACCGGCACCAGTCTCTCCTGTAATGGTAGAAAATCCGGTTGAAAAATCAATATGTAATTTTTCAATCAATGCAAAATTGCTGATGGAGAGTGATTGTATCATGAATCAATAATGAGTAAGGATAATGCAAAACGCCTACAATCGGGCAAATACTACATTTTAATTTCAGACCACTTCGTTGAGTTCATGGGCGAAATCGTATAAAGTACGTTTACCAGACTCGAAGTATCAACAGTGGGACCACCAGTAAAAATGGATACGATTTCATCCGACTTCGCATCAAAAAACACTCTGGTTAGAAACGAATTGGGTCGATTCAATTCCATGTATGATAGCTTAGTGATAGCCTCGCTAATTTTTTCCTTAGCCGTTTTTTGATCTTGATGCATTTTGTCTAAACCTTCGTAGTGATACGTATAAAGCGCTTCTCTATATTGATCGAAGGTATTGGATAGGATGTTATTGATTAACCAATAGCGATTTTGATTGGTATCGCCTTGCATCCAACCTGTATAGCCGCTTGATTGCGCGACATTGGCAACTTCTTGAGCCGCTTCATAGTATGGTGTTCCTCCATCAGCTTTAAATGTGTCTGCATCTATTGCGATGATCATTAAGCTGTAGAAAGCAATTACAGAAACCAAATTGGAATCGAATGAATTAGGGTTGTAATTCAACAATTGAAACTCAGTATATTCAAAATTGAAATCTTTGTCATTATGATTAAAAACCGGAGAGGAATAGCCCGAATTATAAATAGGTCGCGAAGAAGAAACCTGAATTGTAGCTTTAAACTGATTCGTATTGTATTCATTTACATTGATGAACATAGCACAATTGATTCTTTCGTTGGTTTTTACTTTCTGAGAAGTCCAATTTGTTTTATTCACAAAATCAGTTAACACTGTTTCCATTGTCTTGAAAACCTGATTGTTTGTTCCGGCTACCTGCTCGAAATTTACTTTCACGGTGCAATTGAGTTCCTGAGCGGAAACAGTCCCAACACACGAAATAAACAACAGAATGATTTTTTTATACATGATATTCTTCAATTATCTTATTTATAATATCGGCAGCTACTGCTTCTTTCGATTTCAATTCCATTGGCTGTACATTGAAAGACTTGTCAATAAAAGTGATTTTATTGGTTGATGTGCCGAAACCTGCTCCGTGATCTTGCAAAGAATTCAAGACAATCAAATCTAAGTTTTTTTTCTGAATCTTCACTTTGGCATTAGCAATTTCATCATTTGTCTCTAAAGCAAAACCAACGAGAAATTGTTTCTTCTTGATTTTTCCCAACGAAGCTAAGATATCTTCTGTTTTTTCCAGTTCAATTGTCAAATCACTCTCATTTTTCTTGATCTTCACATCTGAAACATGTTTAGGTCTGTAATCAGCAACCGCTGCTGCACAAATAACGATATCACAATCATCATAGTATAAATGACAAGATTGATACATTTCAGCAGCAGATACAATTTTAATTGACTTGATTGAGGAATATGCTGGTTCCAAATGTGTCGGACCGCTTACCAAAATGACTTCAGCGCCTAAACTTGCAGCATGATTCGCAATTTCATAGCCCATTTTACCGCTGGAGTGATTTCCAATAAATCTGACGGGATCGATTGCTTCATAGGTTGGCCCGGCTGTAATCAATATTTTTTTTCCTTTCAAAGGAAGTTGACTTTCGAGATCGGCTTCGAGAAATGAAATGATATTTTCCGGTTCAGCCATTCGACCTTCACCTGACAAACCACTGGCTAATTCGCCGGACTCTGCCGGAATAATTATATTTCCAAACTGATGAAGAACTCTGAAACTGTCAATCGTTGAAGGATGTTTGTACATATCTAAGTCCATCGCAGGCGCAAAATAAACCGGACATTTCGCAGATAAATACGTAGCAATTAAAAGATTGTCGCAATTGCCATTGGACATTTTCGACAGTGTGTTTGCTGTCGCGGGAGCGATAAGCATCAGGTCAGCCCACAAACCGAACTCGACATGATTATTCCAGTTAACCCCATCATCGTCATTATAGAAGGTAGAATGTACCGGGTTTTTAGAAAGTGTCGCAAGCGTCAAAGGCGTCACGAACTCCTTAGCAGCCGGAGTGAGAATGACTTGAACTTCAGCACCCGACTTTATCAATAGTCTAACCAAATGAGCAGTCTTATAGGCAGCAATTCCACCGGAAATTCCCAGTATGACTTTTTTACCTTTTAAGACTGACATCTCTCGTACTATTTTGTGTCTTCTGACCGATGATAGATTTTACCTTCCAACCACTCTTGTACAGCTAGAGCGTGAGGCTTTGGTAGTTTTTCGTAGAATTTAGATACTTCAATTTGTTCTTTATTTTCGAACACTTCTTCTAAACTATCATTGTATGTCGCAAATTCCTCTAATTTCTCAGTCAATTCCTTTTTGATTTCAGAATTGATTTGATTTGCTCTTTTCGCCATTATGGTTATTGCTTCATATACATTACCTGTTGGTTCTTCGATTGCACTTTTGTTGTACGTTATTGTGTTAACAGGTGCCGTAGTCTTTTTTAAATCCATGATTTAATTTATTTAGAAAATTGTTGTAATTGCTGATCTATTTTGGCAAGCATTTCATCTGCTTTATCCTTGTGTTTTGAATCGTCTTTAAATCTTACCAAATTGGAATATGCCGCTTTAGCATTCTTCAATCGTTCTTCCATTTTGCTGGGAATACTGTTGATTGCTAATTTGTAAGCAGAATCTAATCTAAAAAACAAAGCATCCTCTTTGTAGACAGTTCCCGGGTATTCATCAATAAAATTATTCAGTGCAACTAGCGCTGATTTATGATCCGAAATGCTGTTGTACTGTTTGGCGATTTCGAAGTACTTTTTCTCAATTTTCCCAGTAAGTCCTTTCAAAGTCTCGTTTGCTTCAGGAAGGTAGGTTGAATTGGGATAAGCATCAATGAATCCTTGCAACTTATCGATTGCCGTTATTGTTTCAGTTTGATCCAAACTGTAAGGAGGAGAAAGTAACGAGTGGCACTTTCCTGCCAAATATGCTGCTTCTTCTACTTTTTCGCTCTTGGGATAACTCGACACAAAACTCTCAAACTGATAAGCAGCGAGATAGTATTGTTCTGTCAAATAGTATGACTGAGCAAACATATAAAACATTTTCTCAGATTGCGGTTTTCCTCGAAAAGCAGGTGCCAATTGTTCAAAAAGTCGAATAGCTTTCGTGTACTTTTTGGCTTCATACTTTTTTTCAGCCTCGCTGTATTTTAATGCAACGTCTTCCGACTTAAGAGCTTTTTGATAAGGACTACAGGCATAGATTAGCACAGACAGTGATAAGAGATAAAAAAGCTTAATCATCATTTTAAATACGTGCTATTTGCTTTGCGTCAAATTTGATTCCGCAAAAATGAACTGCAAATGTAGTCATTAATTAGACATTACAAAATATTTTTTTTCTAAAGAAACGGCGTTAAGAACTTGAAAAATCTAGAGTTTTCTCATAAAATCTTGAATTCTGTCAGCCAGGTTTTCATCGACATTTACTAATGGAAGTCGAACTACATTTTCTGCCAATCCAAGAAACTTAAAAATCTCCTTAATACCGGCCGGATTGCCTTGTTCGAAAATCAAATCAATTGCATCGGCAAGCTTGTAATGGATAGCAAAAGATTCTCGAACTTTTCCTTGAAGCCCTAACCGAATCATTTCTGAAAACTGCTTTGGAATTCCCTCTCCAATTACTGATATGACGCCGCTTCCGCCTGCAAGAACTATCGGAAGCGCAAGCATATCGTCACCTGAAATTACCAAGAAATTCTCCGGTTTATTCTGGATTAGTTTCATCGCTTGTACCATGTCGCCGGCAGCCTCTTTTATAGCTACTATATTTTTGAATTCGTTTGCCAATCGCAATACTGTAGATGGCGCCATATTGCTTCCAGTTCTGGCAGGAACATTATAGAGAATAATAGGTTTTGGTGAAACAGATGCTATTGCTTTAAAATGCTCGTATATGCCTTCTTGCGTTGGTTTGTTGTAATATGGAGAAACAGACAAGATTGCTTCAAAAGCAGATAAATCACGAGTTCTTAATTCCTCCATTACTTGTGATGTATTGCTACCACCTACACCTAAAACCAGTGGTAACCGACCATTATTGGTTTCGACCACAGTTCTGATTACCAATTCCTTTTCATCTGAAGTCAATGTTACGTTTTCAGCCGTAGTTCCGAGCACTACAAGATACTCAATTTGATTGTCAATTTGGTAATTAACGATTCTCTTTAGCGCTTCAACATCTACAGAAAAATCATTTTTGAAAGGGGTTACCAAAGCAACTCCGGTTCCGATTAGTGATCGCATACCTCTAGATTTTATTAAGGATTCTTAAATATTTGAATAGTTCATCAACAAAGACTTTATAATTCTCTGCAGTGGTGTTTATCATTAAGTGATTTAATTTCTTGTCTATGGAAGAAAATCCAACTTTAAAAACGGCTTTTGATTGATTTGACACCAGCAATAAAGCAGACTTTTCTGTATCGTAATAGTTGATCAGCAAGTCGAATTTTTGATTGATGAAATCTTTTACCTCAGATTTGTCAAAAGTGGCGGTCCAGCTGAGATCTTTGTGGCTAAAAGTAGGATAATTGAAAGTTTCCTTCTTTCTTATTTTGTCTTTGAAAACCAATATTTTAATGGCGTTTTCTTGAATTCCTTTATTAACCAATTCTACAACTAAAGCGTCTTTTTCGTAGAAATAGCTTTCGTCAAAAATAATCCCTACGGTATGAATTGTTTTATTTAAAGCAATGTGATTGACATTAGTAATTTTTTTTCTAACAATTTTTTCGGTAAAAAAATTCTTTAAATAATTCAAAAACATGCTACATTTACTTGGGTTACAAATTTACTTAAATAAGTTTCATTTCGGATGGTAAAGCTAAAAAACAATAACGTCGTTCAATTTGTTTTTGTTGTATTCTTAACATTTCTGCTGTTTAGTCGTTGTGGTACATCAAAATTAGATATCACAAAGATTGAAGGTAAACAAATACCGATCGGGAGTGAAATCGAAAGCAATCAAAAAGTAGTCAGTTTTATTCAACCGTACAAGCAACACATTGACCAAGAACTGAATGCAGTCTTGGCTATTGCGACTGAAACTATTGATAAAAGCGGCGTCTGGCAATCTCCTATGGGTAATTTGTTTTCTAAGGCCGTTTTCGAGAAAGGTAATCCAATTTTTGAAAAGCGAGAGAACAAGACTATTGACTTTGTTTTGCTCAATCATGGGGGTATTAGAACGATTATTCCGAAAGGGAATGTAACGGCTCGAAGTGCTTTTGAAATTATGCCTTTTGAAAATAGTTTGGTTGTGGTGGCATTAGCAGGCGAACAGGTTGAGGAATTGCTTCAGTATTTTGTGAATGAAAAAAAACCGCATCCGTTGTTTGGCATCAGTTTTACAATTGAAAAAAACAACACTGTGAGTAACATCCTTGTGCAAGGAAAGCCCTTTTCGAAAGAAACTACTTATTATGTCGGAACCAACGATTATCTGGCCAATGGCGGAGATAATATGACTTTTTTCAAGAAAGGAATTCAGCGTTATAATTTAGACTATAAACTTCGCAATATCTTGATTGATTATTTCAAAGAAGTAAAAACGCTATCGGTTGATAGTAGTGAAAGAGTCAAAGCAGAGCCGTAATTGGATTAATAGCCCTGATGGCAGTGGCATCCTTTTGTGCCGGCAAATTTTTGTATGCATAACTGAAGATGAAGCACAAAAGATATAACGGACAGCAGGATCAAGCTCCCAAAAATTATAAGAAATTTAGATATACCAGATTGGATTGATTATGAAAAGAAGAGATTTTATAGAAAAAACGGCTGCGACAACAGCTTTTCTTGGATTGGGCTTAGCTCCAATGTTTGCTGCGGATTCAAAAATACAAGCGCAGTCGATGTTGCCGCAAGCAGCTTTGAACAAGACCAAACATTTGACCGTTTTACATACAAATGATGTGCACAGCTATATTGATCCTTTCCCTCCAACTCATCCTAAAAGTCCAAATATGGGCGGTGTTGCACGACGCGCGAATTTGATTGAGTCTATTAG
>CANHBE010000119.1 GCA_947458575.1 Flavobacteriaceae bacterium
GATCTGTAGCTAAGTTAAATGGAGTATTGAAAATCACGGGAATTCCGTTTACAAAATTACCCGTTTCTTTTCTAACAATTTGAAAACTGCCATTTGTTTGGTTGACATAAAGCGATGTATTTAAAGTTACGCTTTTCCATTTTTTCAAAAAGCCCAAATCAACTACATCTGACAATGACGGATCAAGATCTGGATTTCCAACAAAGAAACTAACGTTGCTCGAATAAGTTGAAAAAGGGTTGATAAAGCGGTCTCGAGGTCTGTTTATTCTTTTGCTATAGTTGGCTGAAATATTGGTCGTACTATTGAGTTCATAGGTAATAAATGCGCTCGGAAAAAAATTACTGTAGTTCTTTTCGGTGAAATCTTGTAATGTAATTTGGTTGATATGGATATTGGAGTATTCGAATCGCAAGCCAGCCAAAATCGAGAATTTTCCGAATTTGGAACCAAGCTGCGTGTAAGCTGCGGAGACATTTTCTTTATATTCTAAGATATTGGTAAAATTAGGATTGACGGTAAAGGTGCCATCGCGATCGATATCTTCTTCTACTTTAAAATCAGATAGTAAAGTCAAATAATTTCCGCGTACCCCAAATTCAAATTGACTATTTTCTTTGAATGGACGAATGTAATCTGATTGAATCGTGTTGCGACTTTGCTTTTGCTTGTTGGCGGACCGCTCGGAAGAAATGGTTCCAAACGATGGACTCGATTGCGTTCCAATAATATCCGATGATTCTGTTTCTGTGTCGACAGAGAAAACGCCGTCTACAGTTAATTTGTGACCATCTCGTTTAAAGCGTTTGATATAACTTGTTGAATATTCCGCATTTTGATTGGCTCGCTTTACATCGTTGAAACGTCGCGTTTTTTCGAATGGTCCGTTTACGACTGCACGCTCGAAAGTCACATTTTCCGGATTTCCTCCTTTGTTTCTTCTTAATGACAATGTGTTAGTCCATGAACTTGACTTATCGATATAAATCTCCATCCCAAAGTTTCCATTAAATCCCTCGTTATAGCGATTGTTGTTCCGACGTTCCTTAACAGTTGAGAGGAGCGTACGATTGTCGTCAAAAATTTCTTGATCAATCTTAAAGTTCCCGGGATTGTCTCGCTTCGCGTAACCAATAGTCGTAAAAAAGTTTGATTTTTCATTTTTGATATTGAAGTTTCCGGATACTCCGGTGTTTTCAGGCTCTCCGGCAGAAATGATTACACTGCCATTGAAGCCTTGATTTTTACCCTTTTTGAGGATAATATTAAGAATTCCGCCTCCACCTTCTGCATCATAACGGGCAGATGGATTGGTAATTACTTCCACTTTATCGATGTTGTCCGCTGGAATAATGCGCAAAGCTTCAGTAATGTTGACTGCGTTTGACGGTTTACCATCTATCAAAATTGTGACATTTTCATTACCTCTGAGACTAACTTTTCCTTCAACATCTACTTGGACGGAAGGAATATTATCTAGAACATCACTTACAGTTCCTCCTTTGACTATAAGATCTTGTCCAACCGTGTACACTTTTTTGTCAAGTTTGATATCGATGTGGGTTTTCTCCGCACGAACCTCAACTTGTTTCAATTGGGTATAGTCTTCTTCTAAGTAGATTGAGCCAAGATCTGTATTTTCAGTAAGCATTCTTCCCAGTATTTGAAAAGACTTGAACGATATAAATTCAGCCTTGATATCGTAGGATCCAACCGGGATTGTAGCAGAAAACTGGCCTTTCGCATCGGTTATGCCACCACTCACCATTTTTGGATTTTTAGTGTTGGTTAGCTTTATTGTCGCATACTCTAATGGACTTTTTGAGGTTTTGTCAACGATTTGCCCGGTAACTTTAATCATTTGACCGGACGGTCTATTTTGGCTGATTACCATGGTAACCATAAAGAACATCAGTAAGGCTGTGTAAATTGTAGTTTGTTTCATAAAAAAAGTAAGGTGCAAATGTATACTTTCAACTTCTTAGCGTTTCATAATCTTTCGTTAAATCAAACGATATTGCTAGAGAATCGAATGGACTTTATCTAACGGTCGTGCAACAATTGCCTTTGTTCCATGAATTACAATGGGTCGCTCGATTAGAATAGGATGAGTCACCATTGCTTCAATAATTTGAGTGTCGTTTAGATTATTGCTTTTATATTCCGAGATCCACAATGCCTCTTTTTGTCTTACCAACTCAATTGGCTTGATTTGTAACTTTTTGATAATGGATTGCAGTTCAATAAAAGTCGGAGGTGTAACCAAATAATAAACAATTTCGATCTCGTTGTCAAGTTGTTTCAAATACGCCAGACAATCTCTAGATTTACCGCATCGGGGATTATGAAAATGGTAATCATCACATTTATTTTTTGCAAAGAAATTGATTTGTAAATTAAAAATTACCTAAATTGGCTGAAACCTTCAACCGCTGATTTTTTTAAGCTAAACTACTTATATATGTTCATTGAGCAAGGCATAAACGCTGAAAACAATTTTTGGAAGTATATCGTAGGCTCCATTTTGATCGTGATAGCATCAACTATTGGTCAAGTTCCTTTGTTGCTTGTTGTCATGTATGAAGCTTTTACCAAAGATTCTAAAATACCTGACAATCAAAACGATATGTTAAAGTATTTAGATTCGAATTTGACCTTGTTTTTGATTTTAATTTCCTTTGTCTTTGCCATTGTAGCTGTTTTTGCAGTGAACCGATATTTGCACAAGCAAAAGATGATTTCTATTGTCAGTTCAAGAACTAAAGTTGATTGGAAAAGAGTCTTTCTATCTTTTTCAATATGGACTCTGATTACAGTAGTTTCAACGGCTTTACTTTATTTTGGAAATCCACAAAATTTTGAGGTAAACTTTAAACCCGTACCATTTTTGATATTGGCTATTATTGCCATACCTTTGGTTCCTATTCAAACCTCCTGTGAGGAACTGGTTTTTCGCGGTTACCTCATGCATGGATTTGCTAATTTGTCCGGCAACAGATGGTTTCCACTACTGATGACATCGTTTATCTTCGGTGTGATGCACATTTTTAATCCGGAAGTTGAGAAAATGGGACCGATTATATTGGTCTATTATGTCGGAACCGGTTTGTTCTTGGGAATTATGACGCTAATGGACGAAGGTTTAGAACTCGCATTGGGTTTTCATGCCGCTAATAATCTCATTGGAGCTTTGCTTGTAACGACAGATTGGACGGTTTTCCAGACAAATTCGATTCTGAAAGATCTCTCGGAACCAAATGCAGGTTTTGATGTAATTTTGCCGGTAGTAGTAATTTATCCGTTGTTGCTTGTTTTTTTTGGAAGAAGATATCGTTGGTATGATTGGAAACAGAAATTGACAGGAATTATAAACATAAACTAATCTAACTAAAAGAATTATCGTATGAGTCAACCGACCTATCACAATGTACACAATAGCTTTAAACTAGATGGCTTTCATTTGAACAAAGAAGATTTGTGCAGAGTAGCTTATAGCTATATTAAGGAGGGAGAAGATTTTGAAAAGCCTGTTGGTAATTTTCTATTAGAATGGTTTGATGACAATCCGTATATAGATATGCAGACTTCCGGTACGACGGGAGCTCCTAAAACAGTCAGAATCTCTAAAAATGCAATGGTTGAATCGGCTATTGCTACTGGAGATTTTTTTGATATTCATCCAGGTCAGAGAGTCTTGCAATGTTTACCGGTTAAGTATATTGCCGGAAAGTTGATGTTTATTCGCGCGTTCATTTTAGGTTTAGATATGGACTTTGTTGCGCCGACATCAACGCCTCTTTACAATAAAGACGACGAATATGATTTTGTTGCCATGGTGCCGCTGCAAGCAAAAAATTCTTTGAAAAAACTGAAAAATGTAAAAAAGATGATTATCGGTGGTTCAATGATTAGCAAATCGTTGGAAGCTGAGTTGAAGAAATTGCCAACGCAAGTTTATGAAACCTATGGTATGACTGAGACTATTACGCATATTGCTGCCAGGCCGCTTGGTGAGCAGTCGTTTACGGTCTTGCCGGGAGTCACGATTTCTTATGATAATAGAAATTGTCTGGTGATTCACGCGCCTCGAATCTCAAATGAAGTAATCGTGACTAATGACTTAGTAGAATTAGTCAATGAAAATCAGTTTATCTTTCTAGGTCGATATGATAATATCATCAATAGCGGCGGAATCAAGTTGATTCCCGAGCAAATTGAAAAGAAATTAGCAGGAAAAATTGCCGGTCGTTATTTTGTAACCGGAAAAGCGGACGAGGAGCTGGGTGAAAAGCTAATTCTGATTGTAGAAGGCGAGAAGCACCCAATAGATCTTTCAGTTTATGATGAATTGGACAAGTACGAGAAGCCGAAGGAAGTACATTTCGTTCCTCATTTTGTTGAAACGGAAAACGGAAAAATAATTCGCAATGAGACCAAGCTATTGGTAAAATAGAAAAAAGGCACTTCGATTGGAGTGCCTTTTTTACTTGCTATTGTAGTATGTTGTATTAATAATTAAACGTCTTTTGCTGTGATTTCAAAATCAATTATTTGCGTTGTTTTTTCAGTTGGCATTAACATCTACAAGAAATTTGTTTTCTGCTATTTTTATGTCGTAGTTTTTTATTGATTTTAATTTGATTTTTTGCCATTTTTGAGAAGGTTGAAGTCTGATTGACTGTCCATTCAAATGAATATCGACAGGCATTTCAAAGGCGGTAACATCTGCTTTCCATCGATACTCAAGGCAGTTTTTCTTGGTTCGATATTCGAATACAGGTATTGTAGCGTATCTCAGATATTGGTCAAAGATTGGCGTTAGGTTAAGTCCACTTTCAGCATTAAAAAACTTAACAACGGTAGCAGTGTCAACTATTTGATGCCGAAAGGTAGTCGCAAATTTCAAAATCAAAGCCCACCATTTTTGATCATTGTCAATAATGCTTCGAATCGTGTTTAGCATGAGAGCACCTTTGTAATACATATCACCTGAACCTTCATTTCCAACACCATATTTTCCTATAATAGGTTTGTCATTTCGAATATTTTGCTTTAATCCGTTTATGTATTGTTGTGTAATTTGCAGCCCGAATTGACATTCTAAATAGACGCTTTCGGAATAACAAGTAAAACCTTCATGAATCCACATGTCGGCAATATCTTTAGAAGTGATGCTGTTGCCAAACCATTCATGCCCGCTTTCGTGGATGATGATAAAATCGAAAAGCAAACCTTTACCGGTTCCTGATAAATCACTTCCCAAGTAACCATTCAGATATTTATTGCCATAGGCGACGGCACTTTGATGTTCCATACCTAAATAAGGAGTCTCGACCAGTTTGTAACTGTCAATTGCAAAAGGATATTCACCAAACTTGCTCTGAAAACAGTCCATCATCGGCTTTACTTGTTCAAACTGACGTTTTGCCTTTTCTTTGTTTTCTCGTAAGACGTAATATTGCAAATCCAGACCTTTATACTGTTCTCCAAACGAAACGTAATCTCCAATGTTCAGTGTGATATTGTAACTGTTGATAGGACTCTTGACTTCCCAATCCCAACGCGTATAACCATTTTTCAAGTCTTCACTGCCTATTAATCGACCATTAGAAACATTCATGAGTCCGTTTGGAACAGCAACCTTGATTGTCGCACCCATATCAGGTTCATCGGATTGCGAATCTTTACATGGAAACCACAGACTTGCGCCGGTTCCTTGCACGGCGACACCAACCCAATCTTTTCCATTCGAATCTTTCTTGAATACCAGTCCGCCATCCCAAGGAGCGTTTCTTGCAATCATCGGGTTTCCGGAGTAATAAAAGTAGATTTTATGCTGTGTATTCTTTTCGAGCTCATTTTCAAATGAAATAAATACCGCATTAAATTCTCTCGTGTACGTAGTTTTTTTCGAATCAAAAATGATACTGTCAATTTTCATGTTTTCGAATAAATCCAGTTGAATTTTCGAGGTATTTTCATTGACACTAAAACTGATTTCATTGTAACCTTTAATTGATTTTTCTTGGGGATTGACTTTGATATTCAAATCATAGCGTGTAACATCGAAGCAAGTTCTTTCAGGACGCAAGCCACCGAATAGTGAATCTTTTCGTGTAAAAGTCTCTTGTGACCATCCCAATTGAAAAACCAACACGGCAAAGATCAATATCTTTCTCATTTCGTTTCTTTTTTGCAATCTTGTAAAACCCAATTCATTTCAGGATCAACATCCTTGATTCTATCTTCTATTGTCGGAATAACTTCATAATCGGGAAAAACACCACGACCAAAGGTTTCCGACTTATGACGAGGAATTATATTCATCAATCCGATTCGAATTTTAATTTTAGAATGCGGCAATTCAATAATTGGCATCTGTCCCGCAACAGTTCCGTTGTGTGCTCCGCCAGTTTCTTGCCCTACCAAAACAGCTCGTTTGTCACCTTTCAAATTTGCCGCAAGAACACTTGATGCAGAAAAACTACCGCCATTAATGAGAACATATACTTTACCTTTGAAGGGTGTTTTCTTAATTTTTTGTGGATGCGTATTGTGGTTCAAATAATACTTTCCGTCTTGATCTTTGTGTACTAAAATATAAATAAATGGCACAGCGATAGGGGCAGTTAATATCCGACTTGCCCGCGAAAGCAGGGAACCTCCGCGAAAGTAATGATTGACTAAACTACTTCTTGAAGTAACCTCGGATTTCTCCATAAATACAAAAGTAGAATCAGCGAGATATTTGTAGAGTTCAACAATTTCAGCCAAGCGCCCGCCACCATTATTTCGTAAATCGATAATCAAAGTACTTGATTGATTACGTTGAATTCTTTGAAATGCCTGTTTGTAAAACCGCTTGTATTTGCCCTTAGAGAATGCTTTGATTTTCATTACGGCAATACTGCTATCTTTTTCCAGAAAAGTAAGATTCCGATTGTAGGCTTTTAGCGTTGGATCGTAACCCAACAAACTCTTGTTTCTCTTGAGATATAACCTGTCCGCTTGTATTTTTTGTTTTTCAGCAGCGGTTATTGTGTGTTTCGATAGTTGTTGTTTTAATGCTGTGGAATCAACGATTTGCCTTTTGATTTTGATCGACTTTAAGCTGTCATTCCATTTGACGTTATACAGAATACTATCTACAATCCCGCTTTCGTAAGTGAAGAATTGACTGAATCTTCTCTCGAAAAAGTTGGACTTGAATGTAGTGTTGAATCCATCAGAAGTGAATCGATTTTTGTACTCATCAAACAATGACTGCGGGCTTTTTGAATTGAGAGTGACGACCTCTGATCCAACCTTTATCGATTTATCATAAGATTTGTTTTTTACGACGTATAATCGATTATCAAAAAATTCGAAATCAAACTGCGATAAAGGTCCAATTCCTTTTTTTGCCAGCATAACCGTTTCTTTCTTTGTATACTTTCGCGTTGGCGGATAAACAAACATATGACCTTGTCGAACGGAGGCAATAACAGGACTAATTTTTTTGTAAAATTCTATCGACGTCATTGGACAGGAAATAGAATTTCTTACACTATCAAATTTGCGATCAAGATCATCTTTAGTGATATAATAGTACAAGTTCGGATGCATTTTCCGCAAACGACTTTGGGTTAAATCAACATCTTTCTTGAGTTTTTCCGGTGATATTGATTCACTAATATGGGCATTATACCGTTGAATACTATTACAGCCAACAAACAAAAATGCCAGAACAA
>CANHBE010000120.1 GCA_947458575.1 Flavobacteriaceae bacterium
AGTATCATCCGATGCTCAATAATTCTGCTTGGCTGCTTTATGATTGGACATCTTGGGGCAGTCCTTCCGAAGAACGTGTAATTGAGCGCGGAGTTAATGTCGCAATTGGACAACATACCTATCAAAAATTTCTTGACCCTTTTCCAAGCTATGATGGATATTATGAATTGATACATGAAGTGTATCTGCGAGAAGATGTCGCCGAGCGAAAAGTGTATAAACTTGTTGATGGTGTCGAAAGGTTATTATATGACTTTAGTCTAGAAAATTCAAGCACGATATTTCAATACGGTTATACTTTTACGGCTGCTGTCGATTACGTATCTGTGAATGATGGCTCGAGAAAAAAGATAACACTAACAAGTGTAGAGGAGTATTGTGGTGAACATCTTACCCAAGTTTGGATTGAAGGCGTGGGAAGCGATAAGCATCCGTTTTATCCGGATTACAGTATGTATAATGTTTGTTCTTCCAGCGGAGGTACGATTGTTCGTACCAGATGCAGTTTTCAAAACGGAGTTCATATTTTTGGGAATCCGGATTGTGTAAATTCAGCAGAATTGAGCACCTCGGAACTTAATTTAAACAAGCGGAACGTTAGCTTCGCTCCAAACCCATTTGTTTCTGAACTTTCTATTCAATCTGACTTGTTTTTGAATAGCGCGTCAATCAGACTTTTTAATTCACTCGGTCAGCTGGTTCGAGTAGTTGAAAACCAATCTGGAAATGAAATTATACTACAAAGAGAAAATTTAGATCGTGGACTTTATTTCTTGGAATTGGTAGAAGAAGGAAAATTGATTACGAGTAGTAAAATTATGGTAGATTAGGTGCGATATACAACCTTATGTAGCTCAAGATAGTTACGAGGTGAGACATAACCAATAAATATAATTAAACCGCTTCGGAAACGAAGCGGTTTTTTTGTGTTCAAAGTTTTTAAAAGTATAATTAACAATCTAAACCTTGCACCAAAAACAGAACCCGAAACAATCAAGCGAGCTTGTTGTTTAGGGTTCTTACTTTTTTGTGGGGAGAGCAGGATTATTTCATGATCCGCAGGGTGGGAATCCTACGCACTTTTTTAAAACAAAAAAACGCTCAAGTGAACTTGGCGTTTTCTCTTATTTAAAAAAGTGTGTGGGGAGAGCAGGATTCGAACCTGCGAAGTTTTCACAGCAGATTTACAGTCTGCCCTCGTTGGCCGCTTGAGTATCTCCCCAAAAGGCGCTGCAAATATATAAACTGTTTTGATGTGCGCAAATTTAATTTTACGATAAGTCATGAGTTTTTGCCCCGACTGTACTTTACTACAAAAAAAAAATCTCCATAATTGGAGATTTTATAGCTTTATGGAAGTAATATTACTTTCCTAAAAGAGAGGCTACTTTGGCTTTCAAATCTGCTCCTCTCAAGTCTTTTGCAATTACCTTTCCTTCAGCGTCAAGTATTACAGTTGAAGGAATTAACTTAATTGAATACTGAACCGCAATCGGATCTTCAAACTCTTTAAGATTTGAGACATGGGTCCATGTTAATCCGTCTGCTGCAATTGCTTTCTTCCAATCTTCTTTCTTATTATCAAGTGAGACTCCAACAATATTTAAACCCTTTGCATGATACTGCTTGTATAGCGCAACCATATTCGGATTTTCCTGACGACAAGGTTTGCACCAAGACGCCCAAAAGTCGATAATCGTAATTTTTCCCTTACTCTGGCCCAACGAAACAATTTTTCCCTCCGGATTCGGAGCGGAAAAATCTGGAGCAACAGAACCGATTTCTACAGCAGGCGCAGCAGCAACAGGCTTCAATAATTCGTCAAGATTTTTCTTAATTTTCTTGCCATGCTTAGTGTCCTTTACTGATTTGTCCAATCCGTCATAAAACTTTTTTATCTTCTTGAAATCAGGAGCCATTTGATTAAACATACCTTCAATGATTAAGGCAGAGATGAAAGCTTTTGGATGTGAACTTACGTATGCTTCAGATTGCGTTGTAAATTCATCCTGAAACTTCGCGTACTCTTTTCTCAGCTTGCCCATCGCCACAGTATCTTGCGTTTTCATCGCGTCCTTCATGATGGCTTCATTATCTTTTTGGAACTTCATCATTTTCTTTTGAACTACCATTCCTTTTTCCTTGTAGCTGGTTAATTCATCATTGTTATATGTCCCGGTCACTTTGGTGTTATTAACACTATCCTTATTTATAGTCATTTCAATTTCTCCATTTTCAAGGATAAAAGGAATTTTCCCTTGTACAGTTTCAATATTGATTAAGTGCATATCAGGTTCTTTTGCACTTCCGGTAAAAGTGAATTTTCCTTGTTCAATCTTCACAGTATCTATAGCTTTTAGTTGTCCGGTTTCATCTTGAACTTCAATCATAACTTTTTTGCCATCAGCAACTCCGTTGATTGTTCCGGTTACAACATACTCGTTCTCTCCAGCTTTATTACAAGAAACCATGACACTGATTGCCGACAATAGAAAGATAAACTTTTTCATTCTTTATTTTGTTTTGAAATTAGGTTTGCAAAAATATCCAAAAAAAATCCTTGGGACGATTTTCATCCCATAAAATTTTGTTATTGTTTACGGTTGACTATTTCTTAGTTGAAGGACAGACAAATTGTGTCAATGGCACTCCGACACTGCGGATTCCACTGATTCCTTTTTCAACGTTAATAAAATCGTGGTAGCCTCGTGACTTGAGAATAGAAGCCATAATGACCGAACGATAGCCGCCAGCACAATGGAGATAAAATGTCTTGTTTTTTGGAATCGAACTGAAATTTGAATTGATGGAATCTAATGGAATGTTGATAGCATTTTCAATATGTTCTGCTTCAAATTCACTAGGTTTTCTTGCATCTACAACAATACTAGTCGGGCAAAGTTCACCGGCAAATTGCTCTGGTCTAATCGATTGAACAGAGTCGATCTCAAAACCTGCCGCTTCCCAAGCAGATATACCACCCTTCAGATATCCAAGCACATGATCAAATCCAACTCTTGACAATCTGGTAATCGTTTCTTCCTCTCGACCCTCCGGTGTCACCAAAAGTAGCGTCTGGTTAACATCTGCTAGTAACGCGCCGACCCATGGTGCAAAATTGCCATGTATTCCGATAAAAATAGAATTGGGTATATGCTTTTTGACATAATCATCTTCGTGACGAACGTCTAGGATGACGGCTCCTGACTGGTTGGCGAGCATCTCGAATTCTTTTGGGGTCAATCCTCTATTTGATTTTTCCAGTATCGAATCTAAACTTTCATATCCTTGAATGTTTAACATGACATTCTGCGGAAAATAGGCAGGTGGCAATCCCAAGCCATCTAACAATTCTTTGGTAAATTCTTCCCGAGTCATATCGGCTCTCAAAGCGTAATTGGTTTTCTTCTGATTGCCTAGAGTGTCGGTTGTTTCTTTGCTCATATTTTTACCACATGCACTTCCTGCCCCGTGACTTGGATAAACAATCAAATCGTCCGAAAGCGGCATAATCTTATTCCGGAGGGAATCAAATAGGTAAGAGGCAAGTTTTTCCTGAGTTAGGTCGCCAACTAGGGTTTGTGCTAGATCCGGTCGACCAACATCACCAATAAATAAGGTATCACCCGTGATGATTCCGTGCTCTTTACCATTTTCATCAATAAGCAAATAGCAAGTACTTTCTAAGGTGTGGCCTGGCGTATGAATGGCTCTAATGGTATAGTGTCCAACTTTGAATTCTTGGTTGTCTTCAGCGATAATGGCTTCAAATCCGGGTTTGGCTGTTGGACCATAGACAATTTTTCCACCGGACTTCTTTGCCAAGTCCAAATGACCGGATACAAAATCGGCATGAAAATGTGTTTCGAAGATATATTTGATTTGAGCTTGATCCTTTGCTGCTCGATCCAAATAAGGTTGCACTTCTCTGAGCGGATCAATAATCGCTGCCTCGCCATTACTTTCGATATAGTAAGCAGCTTGTGCAATACATCCGGTGTAAATTTGTTCGATTTTCATAACTTGCTGTTTGACACAAAAGTAATTCTTTTAGTCTTTTACACCGAATTTTCTCAGGATATCTTCCAAAAGACACCATTTTGTAATTGAAGATTGAAACAAGTTTGCACCAACAAAAGCAGTAAACCACAACCAGTTGGAATTGACATAAATTGATAATAATAAGCTGATGAGGATAAATGCCCCTGCAACTGCTCTGACGATTCGATTAATCATTTTTTTAGTTTTAAAGATTAGACAATGTGAAGTCTTGCATTGTTCGATTTTTCGATATTTACTACAGCAACGTGAATTTGCGACAGCGATTCTTCTTTTGCATTGAAGGTGTTGATAAAATTGAAAACCTGATTAACTTCTTCTGTTCGAGCGAAAGCATAGAATAGAATAGATTCCGTTTCGTTGTATTCGGCGGCAAACCAATTGTTATCAATTTCATCTTCAGAAGTATCGCTGTATCCGCGAACTTCTTGAAATGAATATGTTGTAATCTGTGCTTTTTTGAGCATCAATTTGATCTCATTTTCGTAAGCAGCAATGGCAGTGATAATCAGTAGTTTCATTTCCTTCTGAAATTAATTAGTAAGATTTTTAATAAAAACTATTTTTCCCATTTTTTTCTTTCGGTTACATAGTATATAATCGGCACGACCAGCAAGGTTAGCACAGTAGATACAATCGCACCGAAGACCAACGAAATCGCCAAGCCTTGAAAAATGGGGTCAAAAAGGATAATCGAAGCACCAATGACAACCGCTCCCGTGGTTAATAAAATAGGCGTGGTTCTTACTGCTCCGGCTTCAATTATGGCTTGTTTCAGTGCAACGCCGTCGTTCAATCTGATTTCGATAAAGTCGATGAGCAACACGGAGTTCCTTACCATAACGCCCGCTAAAGCAATCATTCCGATGAAGGAAGTAGCGGTAAAAAATGCACCGAGCAGCCAATGTCCAAGTACAATTCCAATTAAGGAAAGTGGTATTGCCATCATCATCACCATCGGTGTCTTAAAGTTTTGAAACCAGCCAACAATCAACATATAGATGATTACAATCACAACCAAAAAGGCAACACCTAAATCCCGGAACACTTCTAAAGTTATTTGCCATTCACCATCCCATTTGACCGTAAAATCGCTTTCATCTGTGGGCTGCTCCATATACAGTTCATTCACTTTGTAGCCTTTTGGCAACTTCATGTTCTGGAGCTTTTCATTCATTCCCAAGATGGCATACACCGGACTTTCTAATGTTCCTGCCATGTCGGCAGTTACGTAAACCACTCGTTTTTGGTCTTTTCTGTAAATGGTCTTTTGTAGTGTGTCTGTTTTTACTTTCACCAAATCACTTACCGAAACCATGTTCCCTTGACTTCCTTTAATCTTTACATTCTGAATGTCTTGCAAAGAAGTCTTATCTTGATCATCTAGCGATAAAACAATTCCCACATTGTCATTAGAGTCTTCATCATACAAGTTCGAAACTGGATATTCCTTTAACAGGTAGGTCAAATTGCCCACGATTTGCTGCGGCGCAATGCCATTCAACATAGCTTTTTCTTTATCTACTTCGAGTTTATACTCCGTTTGGTTGTCCTCGGTCATCCAATCAACATCAACAATATCTGTAGTGCTTTCCAATATGCCTTTTACTTGATTGGCCACTTTGATTTGGTCGTTGTAATTCGGACCGTAAATCTCAGCCACTAAGGTCGATAGAACTGGCGGTCCCGGTGGCACTTCAATAATTTTGACATTCGCACCGTATTTCTTGGCAATTTTTTGAATTTCAGGGCGTACTTGTTTCGCAATCCCGTGACTTTGTAAATCGCGTTCGTCTTTATGCAGTAAGTTCACCTGAATGTCGGCCATATTACTTCCGCCTCGCAAATCGTAATGTCGCACCAAACCATTAAACGTAATAGGAGCAGAGGTGCCAATATAATTCTGGTAATCAACTACCTCAGGCACAGTAGTAAGATATTGTGCAATTTCCTGAGTAACCGCGGCAGTTCGCTCTAAAGTGGTTCCTTCGGGCATGTCGATAACCACTTGAAATTCATTTTTATTATCGAAAGGCAACATTTTCACAACCACCGATTTGGTAAAAAACATCACCACCGAACCCACGAGTAGCACAACGGTAAATCCGACTAAAAGTCTTCTTTTTTTACTGCTTTCCAATAAAGGACGCTCGAGTTTATTGTATATTTTGTAAATCCAATTGGTTTCTAGTCCATGCTCTTCTTTGTGTTTTTGTTCTTCTTTTTCCTGGAGTAAATGATAGCCTAAATAAGGCGTTACAGTCAAAGCGACAAATAAGGAAAGTAACATGGCAATAGATGCACCAATTGGCATTGGACTCATATACGGGCCCATCATACCCGACACAAAAGCCATCGGTAGAATTGCAGCAATCACGGTAAATGTGGCCAAAATTGTTGGATTCCCGACTTCATTAATGGCATAAATCGCCGCTTGTTTAAAAGGCAATCGCTTCATCTTGAAGTGTCGATGCATGTTTTCGGCAATGATAATACTGTCGTCCACCACAATACCAACCACAAAAACCAAGGCAAAAAGGGTAATTCGATTTAACGTGTAACCCAGCAGATAATAAGCAAACAAAGTCAAAGCAAACGTAAGTGGTACCGACAAAAAGACCACCAAACCGCCGCGCCAACCCATCGCCAAAATCACTAGAAAAGTCACCGCAATAATCGCAATGCCCAAGTGGAGCAGCAGTTCACCTACTTTATCAGAAGCAGTTTCCCCGTAGTTTCGAGAAACTTCTACGTGAACGTCACTCGGAATTAAGGTCTTTTTCAATTGTTCGACACGGTTTAGAATCTTCTCGGAGATTTTCATCGCATCGGCACCTTTTACTTTACCGACTGAAATCGTCACTGCTGGATATTCCGACGAAGCCGTTTTGAATTTTTCATTGTACTTTCCATAGCCAAACGACACATAACTATTTGGTGTTGCGGGTCCGTCTTGCACGGTAGCGACTTGCTTCAAATAGACAGGCAAATTGGCATGAACCCCAACGACTAGATTTTCAACATCTTCTGCAGTTTGTAAAAACTGTCCCGTTGTCAACAGATATTCTTGGTCTTTATTCACCAAACTACCCGACTGTGAACTGTTATTATTGGCTTGAATCATCTGCATAATACCCAATGCATCAACGCCATTTCCGGACATTTTATCCTTGTCTAAAACGACTTTCACTACGCGATTTCGACCGCCAATTTCTTTGGTAATGGCAACATCTTTGACTTTCTCTATCTCCGATGTGATTTCCTCAGCAATTTGTCGCAGTTGATAATCGTCTTGTTTTTCACTCCATAACGTCAATCCTAACATTGGCACATCATCTATCGAGCGCGTTTTCACCATCGGCTTGTACACACCAGTAGGAAACATATTTTCGTGTTTCGCCAATTCGTCGTATAACTTTACATAAGAACGCTCAACATCTTGACCTACATAAAATTGCACAATCAACATAGCTTGACCATTCATCGCCATGCTGTGTACATGTTCGACACCTTTGATGTTTGATAAGATTTTTTCTAGTGGTTTAATGACGCGACTTTCAACTTCCGATGGACTCGCACCGGGATAACCAACCATCACATCCGCCATCGGCACATTGATTTGCGGTTCCTCTTCTCGTGGAATCAAAAA
>CANHBE010000121.1 GCA_947458575.1 Flavobacteriaceae bacterium
GAAACCCGTATCTACTGTATTGGAAGTATCGAAAAGTTTCATCGACTTTTTCCACGAGGTGTAAATACGAAGCGATTCAGACAGTTAGCCTATCGAATCGAAGTCAAGCTTCCCAAGTTTTTTCAAGATGCGTTTGCCAGATCGCAAACTGTTGAGTATCGCATTCCAAAAAAGTAGTTGCTAACCTATTTTCTCGCACATTTTCGTTGTCGTTTTGCTTCAAAAATCAGAATTGCAGCTGCGACAGAAACATTCATAGAATCGATGATTCCTTCCATGGGAATGTAGATATTTTGAGTGGCATGATCTCTCCATTCTTGCGACAATCCTGTGGCTTCGGTGCCAACAATTATAGCTGTTGGTTCAGTGAAATTCTCTTCGTAATAGGCGTTCGAGTTTTGCAATGTAGCGCAATAAAATTTGATGTCATTTTGCTTCAGAAATTCAATTATTTCAGCAGTGGTTCCGGTGGCAATTTGATTGGTAAATAATCCGCCCACGCTGGAACGAACAACGTTTGGATTGTAGATGTCTGTTTTTGGGTTTGCAATAAGCACTGCATCAAGTTTGGCGGCGTCCGCTGTTCTTAATAAAGCGCCGATATTACCCGGCTTTTCCGGCGCTTCAGCAACTAGTATTAAAGGTTTTTTTGATAGTTTCAAATCAGATAATTGTACTGATTTTGATTGCGCTACGGCAACAATGCCTTCAGTAGTATCGCGATAGGCTAGTTTTTGGTATACTTCTTTAGTAATTTTGATGATATCAACTTGCTCATGAGTGCGCTTCTTTACTTCTTCAATCGTTATTAAATCGGGAAGAAAAAGAACGGTATCAAGTATATAACCACCTTGAATGGCTAATTCAATTTCCCTTTTTCCTTCTATCAAGAAAGTCCCAGATTGCTTTCTGCTTTTTGCTTTATCCTGCAATTGCTGAAGTGACTTAATTAATGGATTGTGAATGGATGTAATTGTTTTCAAAACTTGTTTTTATGCTGGTCAAAAGTATGATAGAAATGGTGTAAAAAAAAATGCCTTGCGTAAAACAAGGCATTTTCTGTAGGTGAGAAAGATTAGTTCTCTTTCAAAATCTTTATGGTCGATAAATTATCCTCAGTGGCAACTTTAAACAAATATTGACCTGCACTTAAGGCTGAGATATCAACAGTAACTTGATTGGAATTGGCAGTTTGTTCCTTTACTAATTGTCCTAAAATATTGTAAACTCCAATCGATTTGATTGATTTCTTGGTAGAGAAAGTAACAGCATCTTTTGCTGGATTAGGATAGTAGCTCATACCATCTGTGTCAAAGCTGGAAATTCCAAGTAAAGCGCAATTCACAGTTGCATTCCATCCCGGCGCGGTATTTAAACCATCAGAGTAGAACACAAACGTTAAAGCGCCACTTGCATCTGTTGAAGTTACTGTGCCCGGGTTGTTATTGCCTGTAAATCCGTACTGCTCGACAATATAAGGGGAGGTTGTACTTGGACCATTGTAAATAGTTAAACGGTCGACCTCGTTCTCCAAAGAAAAAGAATTAAAAGTAACAGAGACTTTTTCATTTGGATTGGAAGGCGTCATAGTGACGGTGTAGTATTGTGAATTGGAATAATTTCCATTTAGTCCTCCGTTGTCAAAGAAAATTCCGTCTACGCAATAGTTTATTAATGTAGAAAAAGAAATGTTACTCAATGCAGAATACACATTGTTGCTGCAACTCGCTTTCACATAAACGTCATAATCAGAGTATGAATTCAATCCGTTAAAAGTAAATGAATTTGTTGTTACCGTTTGAAAGATTCCTGTCGGAGGTGTTCCTTGCGGCACAATGAGGATTTCAAAAGACGATGATCCATTTGGATTTGCCCAAGTTGCGGTAGCACTATCAGTTGTTATCGCTGAAATGGTAATATCATTCGCGTTACTGCACTGTGTTGTAAATTTGAAAGTAGGAGAGTACAAAGAAGACCCACAAACATTGTTTGACTTAACTCTCCAGTAGTAATTACTTCCGAAGTCTAAATCGGAAATATCAAGTTGGTTTAAGTCAGTATTGAAAGTCAAAACATTCGATCCGAATAATTCATCTTTCGATACTTCGATGGTGTAATTGGCCACATTGATTCCCATGTTGGCCCATTCTAACGACAGAAAATTATCAACTGGATTAGTATTGTTTGGCGGAGAAATCAGCGCTGGACCATCAGCTATGGTGTTTTGAACGACCAAATTCAATCCTAGTGAGGAATAAAAAGAGGGTGATGTAGCTTTTAATAACAACGGATAACTTCCAATTGCAGAAGCACTTAACCCGGAAATTGTAACCGTTCCTGTTCCGGAAGATGACATGGTATCAGGTTGGAATGTAGCAATTGCACCTACCGGTAATCCTTCGATTTCAAAGTTTGCACTTTCACTAAAAGTCGGAGGAGTTTCCAATTGGTAAGTAAAGACAGTTTCGTTCGCTCCAAGACAATTGCGATTGAGTAACGAAGCGTCTGATGTTAATAACATAGGTTTTGCCGTTACACCACTGATAATTAAAGAATAATTTTGCAAGTTGTTGGTTAAGTTACCTTTATGACTTACGGTGATTGTATATGTTCCCGATGGATTAGCAATTTCTATTTTTTCAACATTATCAACACGATTATCTCCGTTTGTTGCGGCTGCTTCAACATCTGCTGGGTCAAGCTTCCATGGATAGAATGGTTGTCCGTTTTTGGTAATTTTAAGGTCTAAATCGTTAACTAAATTAGGTGTTGCTAAATCGACAATGCCGCCTGATACTATTTGTCCAGCAGGATCTGTCCAACATATTGTTGCTACTATCGGTTGATTTGAGCTAATAGGTTGCACATCAAACGAGTAAGATTTTCCTTGTTGCAGGACATTTTCTTTGATATACGACTGCGTTCCTTCGTTACTAATTAAGACTGCAGCTCTTTCTGCGTTCAAAAGTCCCCATCCAAAGCGGTAATCAGGACCCGGATCAGTTCCCGCCTCGTCCGCTGTGTGAATAGCCAAACCGCGCAATGTAGCAGCTCTCATGAAGCCACCCTTTACATTTTTGTGATGCTGTTGCAGTAAAAGCAAGGTCCCTGCGACATTGGGGGACGCCATTGAAGTTCCGCTAAAGCTACTGTATGAATTGTCAGATGAAGACGTAGACGACCTTACATTAACACCTTTACCGCAGATGTCTGGTTTAATTCGTCCATCATCTGTTGGTCCCCACGAACTGAAATTTGACATGACAACGCTGCTCGGTGAAGTATAGTTTGTCACTTGATTGACAGCTGCGACAATCAAGGCATTTTTAGCACAGCTTTTTCCTGCTAATAAATCGTATCCGTCTTTATCGTCATTGTGTCCGCCATTTCTCGAATTTCCGGCCGAATTCACAAACAAATAATAAGGTGCATTAAACATCACATTGTCGAAAGATCTTGAATCACTATCATATCTTCCCCATTTAAAAATTGGCACCGAGTCTGGATCATAACCGTAGGAATGATTTGAAATCAAGAGTCCGTTGGCAGCTGCAGCTGTCACTTCAGAAACATCGCTGTTCCAATCATAAGCTCTCAAATTTGCTACAGGAGCCATACCTTTTGCAGAAGTACTGGCAGTGCCATTACCCATCATTGTTCCTGCCACATGTGTCGCATGAGCGGATAGAGCGGGAGCATTATCAACTTGCGTTACTCTTGGCGTGAGGAGATTGTGTGTGTTACGAACTTTCCCGCCATCCCAAATACCAATTGTCATATTCTGACCGTCAAGCGCAAGGCCAAGGCTTCCACCTGTATTTAACCTGTTAGCTCTTGTGGTAATTGCGGCTCCTGCATTGTCAGTTGCAAAATATACAGGATTTTTATTCTCATCCAGACGCATGAGTTCTGCTACACCACCATTTTCAATTTCGTACTTGATTCGCCAATTATTGAAGGCTGCTGCATTTAAGGCCTCTTGTTTTTCAGCTTTGGCAATAGAATCGTAAACGACAGCTAATCTGTTAAGTTCAGCAACATTGGTTGCTGCAAGTATTTTTACTTTATCTTCGTCTGTTTGGGCAAACAAAATTGTGGTACAAATGCTTGCGAGAAATGCGCAAGTAATGGTCTTCATTATAATTGATTATTAAAATTTCGGCTAAATTAATTCAAAAATTGACAACTTCTGCATCAAATAACAACGAAAAAGCTACAACAATAGTTAAATTTATCCTATGATTAATCCGTTAATCTCCATCATTTTCAAGTTTATTTTTTCAAAAAAAGATAACCATAGAGTGGTTCAGGATAAGCGGGATCATTGAGTTCTAGACTGTAGAAGTAGGTTCCGTCAGTAATTTGAGAATCGTCTAAAACCATGCCTTCAGTCGCAACTCCATCCCAGTTCGGCGTAGTGTTATTACCCATCCAAACCAGTTTTCCCCATCGATTGTAGACTTGCAATTTGAAATTTGTAAACACATCTCGAAGGCCTTTGATGGTAAAAGTGTCATTGATTCCGTCATTATTTGCTGAAACATAATTGTAAACTGTTGGTTTGCACTTTACTGTTATCAATTCAAAAGACCCAATTTGGAAACATGTTCCATTATCAACTTTGACAAAGACAGTTGCGGGAGTTGATGGAACATAATACTGATTAAGTTCAGTGATTGGATTTGAATTGGTCATTAAATTTTCTAAACTCGGGAAGAAAGTGACGAGATCTGTTGGATTTTGTTTGATATTGACTTCATAAGCCGATAAGTCAAAAGTGCCGGAGCCCAGCCCTTCGTTACAAGTTGTAATGGGCTCAATCGGTTCTAGTTCTGCGGACACCTCGAAATATGATTCTTGACTATCAGAGTTGTTGTTTTCATTGATTTCAGTTACAATTCCTTGGCTATTGCCGTCATCATCAATTTCAATTCTAACGTTAAATGGTGAATCTACTGAGTCTGGTACGTTCAGGGTGAATATGCCAGATTCACTACCTCCCGGATCAATTGCGTTTTGGGTTTGTGTCGTGGAAACTAGCACATCGTTGACATAGATAGCAATTGGCACATCGGAAGGCAAGGCTTTCGTTCCTTCATAATTTGACGCTAGGTAATTTATTGTAACTTCACGCGAGTTGCATCTGACTGCGATGTCTTCAATGCTGATTTCAGCATCCGGAACTTGTGCATTGAGTTTGGTAACAATTGCGTTGATCATCACAAAATCCTGTCCTGAAGAAAGTTGCACTAAAACCGACGTGTCTCCGACTTCAATATTGTTTTGAATCTCATACACGTCTAAGTCCATGTTATATAGTGCGCCATTTCCAGTCAAACTATTTGAGCCGTTGAAAGCGTTATCGAATGGATTTAATGGCGGGTTTCCCAAAGTATTACCATTAATGGATAAGTTTTCATTGACCTGAATATCTGCATCGCCTTCCCATGCTACAAATCCGATTTTTGCATTTTGATCGTCAATGACATTTAAGCTACTCAAATTGATGGCAATAGCATTAGGGACCGCTTGTAATCCGTCATAAACATTAATCTGGTTGAACGGTAAGTTCTCGTTCTTTAGAATTACCACAATTGCCCATCCGCCAAAGTTGGTTCGATTTGTGAAAAAATAGGATATCCATGGATTAAGATCAAGCTCACTTAGTTCATACGTTCCACTGCCTGTTAATTGTACTTGACTTGTAATGTCTGCAAAAGCACTGAAATAGTCATATTGATTTCCGCCGGTGATTCTGCTAAACTGAAATATTCGCTGTGGTGTAATGGGTGCGTTATTCAATTTTACCTCAAAGTCGCCCGCTCCACAACCAGCCCAGTATAAATAAGCTTTCTCAACAATATCGTTTGGCTGTAAACTGAGATCTGCGGAAGAAGAAGTATTGATTTCCGGAAATACCATGAAAGAATTTCCAATTGGGTTTAAAGTATTTCCGATGAATGTAAAATCAAATCTACCTTCGAATTGCTGATACAGAGAAATATCTTGTCCGAACGCTGCAGTTTGAATAAGAGCAAATATTATAAGATAAGAAGTGATTTTTACCACAATTGAAACTTTAAGCAGTCAATAAAAGTAATAATTATTATCAAAAATCTGTCACTTCTTCAAAATTTCATTTGCTTTGCAATATCGGCTACTGTGTTCCGTAGTTATAAGTAGTAGCTTTGTAAATCTTAAATTCGCCACAATTTGAATATGTTCAAATCCATAATTCGAACACCTTTTTTCAAAGTTGCCTCTTTGAATAGTGTCAGCGTTATCTTAAAGATTGGAATTGGAATCATAACTTCAAAGGTTCTCGCTGTATTTGTAGGTCCGGCTGGCATTGCACTTACCGGCAATTTAAAGAATTTCCTGACGTCGCTCGAAAATATTGCTACCCTTGGTTTTCAGAATGGTATTTTGAAATATGTGGTTGAAGCTAAGGACGATGAGAATCAACTTATGAGACTTTTGTCAACCATCTTCATTACTTTACTGGCGATATGTGTTGGATTAAGTGTCATTTTGTTTTTATTTGCGGGCTACTGGTCTTCAACTTTATTTGGAAGTTCTTCGTCTTATAGTGTTGTCTTTAAGGTCTTAGCGCTTGTACTTCCGTGGTATGCATCTTCGGTTTATCTCATTACAGTTCTCAATGGGTTGGGCAATTTTAAGCAAGTGATTTATGTCAATATTATTGGAAACGTATTTGGGTTACTATTTTGTTTGTTTGCCGTGTCTTATTTTCAAACTATAGGAGCACTTTTTTCAATTATCATTCCGCCCGTTTTTCTTTTTTTTGTTACTCTTTATTACGTTGCCAAGAAGATCCCCTTTTTTGCCATGATTAATAGGCATTCGTTTGATCGCAAGGTACTTCAAAATCTTTCTTCCTATTCTTTAATGGCATTGGTTTCCTCCGTTTTCGGATCACTTGTTTTCCTAGCAATTCGGAACAAGATCATTGAGACTCTTGGGATCAATAACGCTGGCTACTGGGAAGCAATGTGTAGGATATCGTCATACTATTTGATGTTTATTTCGACAATATTGACGGTATATTTTTACCCAAAATTAGCGTCTACGAATTCTGCAAAGGCGACGCAAAATGTTATTAAAAGCTACTATTTGAGTGTTTTACCTCTTTTTGTTTTGGCTATAATCATTTTATATTTTCTGAGAACTTACTTTGTTAAATTGCTTTTCACTAATGAATTTCTTCCGGTTGTAAACTTGTTTTTTTGGCAAGTCGTAGGAGATGTGTTTAAAGTGTCATCGCTTATTTTAGGGTATCAGTTTTATGCTAGGAAATTGACTTTGGCGTTTATTATCAGCGAACTTTTCTCACTTGTTATCATGTACATTTCGGTGAACTTCTTTATTATTTCTTTTGGTTTAGATGGTGTGGTAATGGCACATGCGGTAACTTACTTTTTTTACTTTTTCGCATTGCTTTTCTATTTCCGCAAGAATATATTCTAAAAAAAAAGGATGTCGCAACAACATCCTTTTTTCATATTCTGGGGTTTCTGATTAAAGAGCCATGATGATAAACTCACTTCTTCTATTGGCCTGATGTTCTTCTTCAGAGCATTTCACGCCATCAGCACATTGGTTTACGAGTTGTGTTTCTCCGTAACCTTTTCCTGTGAGTCGAGATTCTTCTACACCGTTTTTCACTAGCCAAGCCACAGTAGA
>CANHBE010000122.1 GCA_947458575.1 Flavobacteriaceae bacterium
AGATGCCGATCTGAGCTTGTTTAAAAGTTTTCCGCAAGCCAACGTAAGCATTGAAAAACTGCTTATCATCAATAAAGCGCCATTTGCAGGCGACACGCTGATTTCTTTGGGACAAATCAACTTAAAAATGTCTGTGAAGGAACTTTTCAAAGGGAAAGAAGAACCGATAAACATCGAAGCCGTATCAACAGAAAATGGTTTAATCAATATACTGTTCAACAAAGACGGAATCGGTAATTTCGATATCGCATTAAAGGACGAAAGTGAAACTGATGACAGCAAAAGCAGTCCATTGTCGCTCAAAATAAAAGAATACAAAATTACCAACTTACGCTTTAAGTACTTTGACGAAAAGTCAAAAATCAAAATGGTAATCGATAGCTTAAATCACTCTGGAACCGGCGATTTTACCAATTCAAAATTGGATCTGGTTACACAATCCGATGCGAAGATTTCGCTTTTTATGGATAAAGCGAATTATATGGATCATATAGCACTGAAACTTGATGCCGTTTTGGGTATTGATCTCGATCAAAGTAAATATACCTTTAAAGAAAATAAGGCATTGATCAATCAACTGCCACTCGAATTTGACGGATTTATACAACTAGTAGAAAATGGTCAGCAGTATGACCTGAAATTTAAGACTCCAACTTCTTCCTTTCAAAATTTCTTAGGCTTATTACCTGCATCTTATGCTTCAAATATAAAAGATGTCAAAACCACTGGTGATTTTACGGTAAGTGGTTTTGCGAACGGACTCTTTTCAGATCATTCAATTCCGAAGTTTAATCTTGAAATTGCTTCTAACAATGCGTCTTTCCAATATCCAAATCTTCCTAAAAAAGTTGAAAGTATTGTCATCGATACTAAGATCATAAATGAAACCGGGAATATGAATGACACCTATGTCAATTTAGACAAGTTATCGTTCCGAATAGATCAGGATATTTTCAATGCCAAAGCTAACATCAAGAATATCGCTGAAAATGCTTTAGTAAATGCCGAAATGAAAGGCGTTATCAACTTAGCGAATGTTTCCAAAGCCTATCCCGTAAAGTTAAAAGTACCGCTGACGGGCATCTTAAAGGCAGATGTAGTAACGAAATTTGACATGAAATCTGTGGAAACCAACCAATATGAAAAAATGGAAAATTCAGGCAACATGATGCTTACAGGCTTCAAATATGTTGATGAAACCAATAAGGTAACAAATATCAATAAAGCTATAGTACAGTTTACAAATACCAGAATCAATCTTCAAGAACTAGATTTGGCAACCGGAAAAACCGATATGAGAATAAATGGTGTGTTAGAAAACTTCTACGGATTCATGTTTAAAAATCAAGAATTCAAAGGCACTTTTAACATGCAGTCGAATCAATTTGCAGTTGCCGATTTTATGACTACTGAAGCTCCAAAAAAAGAAACACAAACCAAGAAAAGTCAGGCGGTAAAAGTACCTGCCTTTTTGAATTGTTCTGTCACTGCGAAAGCAAATACTGTTCTCTACGATAATTTGGCTTTGAAAAACGTAGCGGGTAAACTCATAATTAAAGATCAAAAAGTGAGTCTTCAAAATTTAAAAACCGATATTTTTGGCGGACAGATTATTGCAGATGGCGATGTGTCAACCAAAGAAAAGATTCCAGTATTTCACATGAATTTAGGGATGAAAGCAGTTGATATTCGTCAGTCTTTTTCACAGCTAGAAATGCTGAAGAAAATTGCACCGATTGCTGAGGTTGTCGATGGAAAAATCAACACCACAATTAAACTGACCGGAAATTTAAACCCGGAAGAAATGACCCCAGATGTCAATAGTTTGTCTGGAGATTTGATTGGACAATTGTTGTCTACAACAATACACCCGGAAAAATCTGCACTATTATCAAAGCTTGGAAGTAATGTCGCTTTTCTAGATACGAAAAAGTTGAATTTGAAAGATCTGAAAACCGCTTTGACATTCAGTAATGGTAAAGTTAATGTGAAGCCTTTCGATCTCAAATATCAAGACATACAAGTAAACGTTAGTGGGCAACACGGATTTGATCAAAATATGAACTACAATTTGAAGTTCAATGTTCCCGCAAAATATTTAGGCCCTGAGGTCAATAAATTATTGGCAAAACTCTCGCCATCTGAAGTAAACAAATTGGAAAATGTGCCTATTAATGCCATAATTGGTGGGAATTTTAAAAGTCCAAAAATAACAACAGACATCAAGAGTGGAATTACCAACTTAACGAATCAATTGGTGAAGCAGCAGAAGGATAAATTGGTAAGGCAAGGCACAAACGCTTTGGAGGACTTAATCAACAAGAAGACAAAATCTGACACAACAAAAACCAAATCTCCGGTAAAGGAAGATATAAAGAAGAAAGCTGGAGATCTGCTGAATGGATTATTTAAGAAATAAGATTTTAAACAGAAAAGCCTTTGACTCACACCAAAGGCTTTTTTTTATATCTCCAAACTAACAATACTACCTTCGGCACTTCTCACATTGAAAACAGAACCATCATCGAACAGCAGGTATTGCCCTTTAATTCCAATTAATACGCCCTTAAAATGTGGTGTCTTGTCGAGACTGAGACTATTAATTTTTTTTGGGTACTGCAAAACCGGATATTTCATTTCGTAAACTTCTTTTTGATCTGAAAAAAAATACTCTCGAACTTCAACAGGTAAAAACACTTCAACTTTAGCTTTCTCAGCCATAAGATCTTTATCTATAATCTCATTAGTGAGCATTTTTCTCCAATTGGTTTTATCAACGAAATGACTCTTTAAGGCTACCTCCGTAATTCCAGCCAAATAACGATTGGGAACTTCTGCAATACAAATGGCCTTTTCAGCACCTTGATCAACCCAGCGTGTCGGCACTTGTGTCTTCCGGGTAACACCAACTTTTATCTCACTCGAACTGGCCAGATAAACTATATGTGGTTGCAATTGCACTTTTGATTCATATTCTAAATCCCGATCTGCGATACCCAAATGTGCTGTGCTCAATTCGGGTTTCATAATCCAGTCACCCACAGCCGGACTAGCATAGTAGCAATCATAGCAAAATCCCTGTCGAAATATCTTCTTCTTTTTGCCGCAATTCAGACATTGGTAACCCTCAAGCCGAATGCTCATTTCTTTTCCAAGAACTTGATTCACATTCAGAAAATCGTTTTCAAATAAAAGAAAATATTGAATTGGTGTTCCGAATTCCGACTGCATTTTGGTTAAAACTCCTTTGTATGTCATTTCAATTTTGAATCAATGAACAAAAATTGCATTAGAATTTCTGTTGTTTTTTTTGTTACTTTCGTGGAGCTGTAAAGTTACTTATTTGCGCTCATAAATTGAAACGCAAATCACAAATCGAAATCACAGATTCTAATGCCATTACCAATTATCAACTCTATTGCAGCTTGGGTACTCAAACAACGGATTCATCAAATTGAATTGTTCCTCAAATACCCTAATGAAGTTCAAGAGGAATTGCTCATGAACTTAGTTCGTATTTGCGAAAATACAGCAGTGGGAAAGCACTATGATTTTGCAAGCATTAAGTCTTATCAGACGTTTTCGGAAAGAATTCCCATTTCTACATACGAAGATATTGAGCCATTTATTGAGCAAACTCGTAGAGGCGATCAGAACATTTTTTGGTCTTCTCCAATTAAATGGTTTGCCAAATCCAGTGGAACCACTAATGCTAAAAGTAAGTATATTCCGGTTAGTAATGAGGCGCTTGAAGATTGTCACTATAAAGGAAGTAAAGATTTATTGTGTTTGTATTTGAATAACAATGAAGATTCACAACTGTTCTTGGGAAAAAGTCTCCGATTGGGCGGCAGTTCGCAGATCTACGAAAACAACAATACTTTTTTCGGGGATCTTTCCGCAATCTTGATTGAAAATATGCCCATATGGGCTGAATTTAGCAGTACACCCAGCAGCAGAGTTTCTTTAATGAGTGAATGGGAATCAAAAATAATGGCGATCATCAACGAGTCTAAGAATGAAAACGTTACGAGCTTCGCGGGCGTTCCGTCTTGGATGCTCGTTCTGATGAATCGAATCCTTGAGGACAGCGGAAAATCAAACTTGATGGAGATTTGGCCCAATTTGGAAGTATACTTTCACGGTGGCGTTAGTTTTGAGCCCTATCGAGAGCAATACAAGAAAATTCTGCCGGCATCCAATTTTAGGTATTATGAGATTTATAACGCTTCAGAAGGATTTTTTGCAATTCAAGACCTAAACAACTCGAACGACCTTCTTTTGATGTTGGATTATGGAATCTTCTACGAGTTCATCCCAATGGATGTATTTGGTACAGAAAAAGAAAAAGCCATTCGTTTGTCTGATGTTGAGCTGAATACCAACTACGCCATAATGATTTCAACCAATGCAGGTCTTTGGAGGTACTTGATTGGTGACACAGTGAGATTCACTTCGTTGAGTCCATATAGAATAAGAGTTACCGGTAGAACCAAGCATTATATCAATGTTTTTGGAGAGGAATTGATGGTTGAAAATACAGATCAGGCCATCGCTAAGGCGAGTCTCATAACCGCATGTGAAGTTGTTGATTACACTGTTGCGCCAATTTTTATGAAGGACAAAGAAAAAGGAGCTCATGAATGGATGATTGAATTCAAGAAAAAACCGGAGGATATCGGGAAATTTCAAAAAACTTTAGATGAAATTCTCCAGACCTTAAATTCTGATTACGAGGCCAAACGATATAACAATATGACTTTAAACCCGTTGGTTATAAATGTTGCTCGTGAGAACCTCTTTTATGATTGGCTTAAAGATCAAAATAAATTGGGAGGACAACATAAAATTCCCAGGTTATCCAACAAGCGAGATTATCTGGAACAACTCAAAAATATGCAAGTATGATTCGGTTACGATTTACTAAAGAAACTATTTGTCTTGTGATTTTACTTTTTATGCTTGACTCATGTGGACCGAGAAGATTACGCTGCGGACCAAGGGGAATTTGCAAGGACAAATCGGAAATCAAGCAAACTAAAGTTTCAAATTTGGTGTAACAATTTTTATTAATTGTTGTCTATTGGGCAATCATTAATCAAAATCAATCAAATCATGAAACTCTCACAACTAGCGGCATTACTACTGTGCGCTACTTCATTCTACGCCCAAGAAGTCCCAAAAAATCAAAAACAATCCGACTCGATCTCAAAATTTGAAGAGCAGAAATTAAGTGAAGTTACTGTCTATGGAAAGAAAAGACAATTCCTAAAAGTTGATTCGGACAAAACAACAGTCAACGTCAAAAACAATCCCATGCTCAATAGCTGAAGTAGTCTTGAAGCCGTCAAGAGACTTCCCGGAATAATAGCCTCTCCAACCGGAGGCCTCACCCTAAATTCAAAAAACGTAGCGATTTATATAGATGGAATGCCAAGTTCACTCAGTGGAACTGACCTGCAAAACTATCTAGCCACGTTGCCAGCAACTGCCATTGAAAAAGTTGAATTGATTTATAATCCGGGAGCGGCTTTTGATGCCAATGCAAGCGGCTCGATTATCAATATTATTACCAATTCCCGAAAAATGAAAGGTGTAAATGCCAGTTTTAATATCAATTACAACTTCAACCAGTATCAAAAACCTAGTCCACAAATTCTCCTTAACGGTAAAGAGAAAAACCTCAGCTGGCAGACCATGATTGGCTACAACTACATTGAAAGCGAAAATAGAAACAGAAATGGTCAAACATTTACAACATTTAACCCTAATGAAGTTTTAGCACAAGAAAACCTGACAGTAAATACCAATCGAAATTTTTACTGGCGAACCGGTACTAATTACAAATTGAGTGAGAAGTCGAATTTGTTATTCAATTATAATCTCAATTTGGCGAACGACCATAACAAATCGGAGTCAACAACCTTCGGAACTGGAATTGATTTTATTAATAATAGTCGATCAAAAAACAAGAATGATAATCACGAGTTAAGTTTGCAATTCAAAACCAAACTGGACACACTTGGCAGAACGCTTGACATCATTGCATTTAATAATTTTTTTGAAAAAAATCCAATAACAAAATCAAACGGTTTCAACAATGCTGTTGCAACTTTCTTTGATGGAGACATCGATTTTAAGTTGAACAACTACTATCTCAAGTATGATTTTGCAATACCATTTGACAAAATAAATTTTTCGTTGAATACTGGCGGAAAGTACAATTCAATCAAAGTTCAAAATACTGGAGTTTACAACCTTAACAGTCCGATTGCTTCTGTAGTCGACTTTGATTATGATGAAAACAACTTAGCATTCTACCTTGAAGCTAGGAAGAAAATAAAGAAATTTAGTTTTACTGCAGGAATTCGTTTTGAAGACTTTAAGGTTGAAAGAACTGCTATTCAGGACGACAAAAGAACTGAAGTGAATTTTAAAAACACCAATTTCTTCCCTAATGTTAGTGCGTTGTACGAAATCAACAATGACATCAATATCGCGGCGACTTACTCCAAAAAGATCCAGCAAGCTGACTACAACGCTTTAGATCCCAACAATTTTGCTAATTTCGATCAATATAATACATCTGCCGGAAATCCTTTTTTGGATCCGACTTTCTTCGACAATTTTGAGCTGAAACTGACCGCATTTCAGTTTGTTCAATTGGGTGCAAATTATACGATTGCTCATGACGTTAATCGTTTTATCTTCGATGCCAAACCCAATGAGTTAATTAGCAATCAGACTTTCAAACAGTTTGATAAACTCAATACATTCAGCATGTATGCGTCTTTCCCGATTCCGTTAGACTATTTTTTGAAGGGAAAAGCCGAATTTGAAAAACGCATGAACGATTTAGATAAGATGAATTACATTTTTCTAAATGTCAATTATATCGACTTTTCGGCTGCCGGACTTGATTTAGATTTCAAAAAAAGGCCAGTTATGAGTTACGCTGCTCAGGCCCAGTTTATCCTTCCATGGGAAATCAAAAACACACTATCTTACAATTTTACTCCACCGGGAACATGGGAGATTTACAGTCTAACTAAGACGATTCAGCAGTTTGACATCTCGTTTAATCGTGACTTTTTAGATAAAAAATTAAAAATAGGATTGCATTGCTTTGATGTTTTCAATTCAAATGAAATCAATGCGATTGTATCTTCGCCCAACTTGAGAACTAATTTCTATCAAAAACAAGATACGCGAACTTTTAGAATTTCGCTGGTTTACAACTTTGGAAATATGAAACTGCAAAAAGAAAATACTGAAATACAAACGGAGAAGGTTGGTCAAGGTGGTGGATTATTGAAATAATCTTCAAAAAAAATCCCGCTCAAAATTGAAGCGGGATTTTTTTAACTTAGTAATCTTACGATGCTATTTCCAATCGTTTAAGCAAGTTCTTGCTTAGCGTATCTGAAGCGTAGTCTTTATCTATATGTAGCACTTTTTCTCCTGTACTTGGCAAGTCGTACATGGCATCGGTCAAGATTGCTTCGCACAATGAGCGCAGTCCTCTTGCACC
>CANHBE010000123.1 GCA_947458575.1 Flavobacteriaceae bacterium
ACGCACTTTGAGAGGTGTAAAAACAGATGAAATCAATAACTTTTTTATTAATATTCTCTCTGGTTTTACAGACCTGATAGATGGAATTGTCGCGCAGCTGAATATGATTGGCTGGATTATTAGTGGATTTTCGCTTCTTGTAGGAGGTTTTGGTATCGCAAACATTATGTTCGTTTCAGTAAAAGAACGGACCAACCTAATCGGAATTCAAAAATCTTTAGGTGCCAAGAACAGATTCATCTTGTTTCAGTTCTTGTTCGAATCGGTAATTCTCTCTGTTATTGGCGGTATATGCGGATTGATTCTAGTTTGGGTGATTTCTATAATCCTAACGCATGCCTTAGATTTTGAATTTGTACTTAGTTTCGGAAATATAGCTCTGGGAACCGGATTGTCAGCCTTTATCGGATTGCTATCCGGTATTCTTCCCGCTCTTTCTGCATCTCGCCTAGATCCTGTAGAAGCGATTCGGACAGGGATGTAGATAGGGACGAGATTTAAGTTGCCAAAAACAAAAAAACCCGACAACATGAAGAGGTCGGGGTTTGCTTTATTTTGCTGTCTTAATTATCTGATTTCCTCATTTAGGATTAGGTCAAGATATAAATTGATTTTGTCTTTCAACTCTTTTCTAGGCGTTATGAAGTCTAAGAAACCGTGCTCCAAAACAAATTCTGCAGTTTGAAAACCTTCCGGTAAATCTTTCCCCGTGGTATCTTTAACGACACGCGGACCTGCAAAACCTATAAGAGCTCCAGGCTCAGAAATATTAACGTCACCCAACATCGCATACGAGGCGGTAGTTCCACCTGTTGTTGGATCAGTACATAAGGATATGTAAGGAATCTTAGCATCAGCCAATTGTGCGAGTTTCGCAGAAGTTTTTGCCAACTGCATCAGGGAATAGGCGGCTTCCATCATTCTCGCTCCTCCTGATTTTGAAATCATAAGAAACGGAATTTTGTTTTTGATGGAGTAATCAATTCCTCTTGCAATTTTTTCTCCAACAACAGCACCCATAGAGCCACCGATAAAGGCAAAATCCATACAACAAACCACCAAGTCTTTTCCTTTAGATTTGCCCACTGCCGTTCGAACCGCATCCTTCAACTTCGTTTTTTCCATGACCTCTTTCAAACGATCCGAATATTTCTTGGTGTCTTCAAAATGCAAAGGGTCTTTTGAAGTCATTTTGGCATCAAGTTCTTTAAATTCGTTGTCGTCGAACAGAATTTGAAAGTATTCTGCACTGCCAATTCTAACGTGAAAACCGTCTTCAGGACTTACCCAAAGATTGCGTTCTAATTCGTCTGCATCCACGATTTTGCCGGTTGGAGACTTGTACCATAATCCTTTTGGCACGTCTTTTTTGTCCTCTGTGGCGGTTGTGATTCCTTTTTCAGTTCTTTTAAACCAAGCCATAATTTTTAATTAATAATTTATAACTAACAATTAATAATTATAATGTGTTTACGTTATTCAAGTCAGCAAATGCTTGCTCTAATCTCTTGTTGAAAGTTAATTCGCCCTCACGAACCCATTTTCTCGGATCATAATGCTTTTTATTTGGAGATTCTGGTCCGTCCGGACTACCAATTTGCGTTCGTAAATAATCAATATTTTTTGTCATATAATCACGAATTCCTTCGGTAAAGGCAAATTGAAGGTCAGTATCAATATTCATTTTGATAACGCCATAGCTAATTGCTTCTCTAATTTCCTCTAAAGTAGAACCTGATCCGCCATGAAATACAAAGTCAATAGGATTATGTCCGGTACCAAATTTTTGTTGTACAAATTCCTGTGAATTTTTGAGAATTTTTGGTGTTAATTTCACATTTCCAGGTTTGTATACGCCATGAACATTACCGAAAGCAGCTGCTATTGTAAATCTTGGACTTACCTTCAGTAGTTCCTCATAAGCATAGGCAACTTCTTCAGGTTGTGTGTATAATTTGGAGCTATCTACATCAGAGTTATCAACTCCATCTTCTTCACCACCGGTGATTCCCAATTCGATTTCTAAGGTCATCCCCATTTTGCTCATTCGTTTCAAATAAGAAGAGCAAATCTCAATGTTCTCGTGTAATGGTTCTTCCGATAGATCAATCATGTGGGAACTAAACAAAGACTTACCGGTTTCGGCGAAGTGCTTTTCGCTAGCATCTAACATTCCGTCTAACCAATGCAGCAGTTTCTTTGCACAGTGATCTGTATGAAGAATAACAGTTGCGCCATATGCTTCCGCCAGCGTGTGAATATGTTTCGCGCCAGCTATTGCGCCAGCTATTGCTGCTTTTTCATTTGTGTTTGGCAAGCCTTTTCCAGCGTTGAAAGCAGCTCCACCATTAGAGAATTGAATGATAACTGGAGCCTTAAGTTTTGCCGCAGTTTCTAATACACCGTTTATTGAACTGGAACCAATTACATTTACCGCTGGTAAAGCAAAGCCCTTTTCCTTTGCGTATCTGAATATTTCCTGGACTTGATCACCTGTTGCAACGCCCGGTTTTATGCTATGAGACATGGCTATTTTTTTAATGTTAAGGTTGACAAAAATACTAATTAATAGTTTTAGAAGGGATAATTTATACCAATATTTGCAACAGCGTTAGCAAAATTATAATCCCTGAACCATTTCTGATTTGAGGTGTCCGAAGGAATGTAAGTCTTGAATCCTAGATCAAAACGGATTACAAAAAAACTGAGGTCATAACGCAAGCCGAATCCAGAGCCAACAGCAGTGTCTTTAAGCGACTCTAGTCCGCTGAAAACAGCTTCTTCGTTTTCAATGTTATCGAACACATTCCAAATATTACCGGTATCAATGAAAAAAGCGCCATTAAATTTTTCAAAGAAATTAAAGCGGAATTCTGCACTGATGGCAATCTTAAAATTTGCTTCGTTAAAATCGCGTCTTGCAGATGTTCGGCCCGGACCTAACGAATATGACTGCCATGCTCGGTTGTCATTAGAACCGCCCGAAAAATAACTTCGAGAGAAAGGCACACTTTCTGAATTGCCATATGGAACTGCCAAGCCCACAAAACTTCTGAACGCCAACACTCTTTTTGACCTGAAGTCCCAATGTTTGATATATTCTAGTTCTGTTTTGAAGTACTGCGAATATTCTACTTCAAATATTGTTTTTTTTGCGCCTTGAGCGCCTGTTTGTTGTGATAAGTTGGCTAAAAGCGAAAGGAAATTACCCGCTGATTCAATTTTTCCTCTGAAGATGTGAAAACGTTCGTCGGTGATGTCTTTTTTTGTCGATTTTGAAACAGAGAAACTTGAAGCAAAAATCAGGTTGTTTTCTGTCAAACGAGCAGCCCGCTCCACAACACTTCGCACAGAATCTAAGTCATCAGTATTTAGAGTAATCGAACCATTAGCAATGTCGGTCAAAAATCCGTCAGTTCCGCTTGATACTATCAAATCGTTATCGGTATCAAAATAGTCAGGATTTGCTCCGGATGTTTGGGCGATATCGTTTAAAACATCATATGACGAACGATAGACATTGAAATAGTTTGCGGGGTTAAGATTTTTAACATATTGAATGTTAAACAAATCAAATTTGAAGGACGTATTTCGATCTTGAGTCCAATTATAAGTCATCGCACCGGTAAAGTTTTCTTTATCCAAACCAATATTCTCTTGTTTTGAAAATCCCATCGTTAGAGAGGTTGATGGTATCATTCGTTTTGGAATAATCTTGTCGGTATTAAAAAACATGAGAATTCTCGGGAAACTGAGTCGCAAATCTATACCGTAATCGATTACGTTAAAGAACTGATTTTTCGGATTGGCCAAATCGCGTGAAGCTCCGACATTACCGCGCGTAATTACCTCGAATGTTTCGGCTCCGTTAAATACGTTTCTGATGAGGAAAGATAAATTTCCTGAAATACCAAAATCTTGAATATTCGAGTGCGTGAAGTCAATACCATAACCAAAACTATATTTTTCTCTTTGAGTCAAATAAATGTCAGCCACTAATGATTGCTGAATGGAATCAAGCGGATTTATGCGATATCTCACAGAAGGATAATTGAAAATTCTCAGATTGCTCAAGTAACGAGTCGTTAAATTTGTCTTCAAATCGGAGTACAAACTTCCTTTGGTTATAAAAACAGCATCCGTAATTGACTTGGGCTTGTATTTCAATTTTCCCTTGCTAAACAGATTAAAATTTGAAAATGTAGTTTTCTTTTCTTCCGTTTTAGTGGTGTCTTTCGGGTCAAAATCAGTATGAATGTTAACCTCGCTAATGGGATAAAGTGTAAAGGGTTTTGTCTTGATTGAATCCTTATCACTGTATGTGTAATTTCCAATTTTCAAATTTACATTGGTCTTGTGATTGCCATTAAGAGTGTCAATATTAAAGGTGACAAAAGTTGATTGAAATTCGTACGCTCCGTTGTTTCGAAAATGAGTTGTAATTCTATTTCTTTCCAATTCAAAATCACTTGTTTGGTATTGTTTACCGGATTTAATGAAAGATAAATTATTGTTGATTTTGTAAAGTGAGTCTAAGGCAGGCGTCATAATCGACGTTTGTAAACTATCAATAAAATACGGCGCTCCTGTGACCACATTATAAACCACTTTTGACCTTCTTTTCGGGAGCGAATCGATTTTGAAGGTTGATTTGACGTCGAAATAACCGCGATTGAAATAGTGCGACTTCAAACGAAGGTTTGATTTCTCTATACTTTTTACATCAACAATGGAAGGTGGTTCTCCTGTGGTTTTTAAAAACTCATGTATTCCCGAATACCAGAATGATTTCCCAAGCCGATTTACTTGTTTGGCCGACAGGAGTTTAGACATCCGAGCGTATTTCTTCGGGTTCTTTATAAACTTTGATTGGTAAATAGAATCGTGCTTGAGATTGGCGAGATTGTACAAATGTAACCTTAGCCGAAAACCAAAAATTGAGGAATTTGGCTTCTTAGACATTAGTTCTGTGATTGCTTCTGAGTTTTCTTTTTTCTCGTTTACGTAAATATCATTTTTAGTCAGCAGTCTTTCGTTTTTTGGAACATTCTTTAGCACATTACACGCAGTAATTATAATCCCTATTAGAAGAAATAATGATATTTTTGCAAAGGACTTTCTCAAGGGTTTTGAAATATTTGAATCAAAAGTACATTTTTTTATGGTTAGTAAAAACCAAATAAAATTAATAACTAGTTTACATCAGAAAAAATATCGCCTGACCCACGGATTATTCATCGCAGAGGGAATCAAGGTAATTGAAGAGCTTTTGCGATCGGACTTTTCACTTAACCATATTTACCAAATCGAACCATTATTTGAATCGGTTTCAAATGACTTCAAAACCACGATTTCAAGTGATGAACTTCGCAAGATTTCCGCCCTTCACACGCCCAATAATTGTTTAGCTGTTTTTGAAATTCCTGCACAACGTCCAATACTTGAACATGGACTAATAGTCGCCTTAGATGATGTCCGTGACCCCGGAAATCTCGGGACTATTTTACGAATTTGTGATTGGTTTGGCATCGAGCAATTGGTTTGTTCAAACGAAACAGTAGATGTTTATAATCCAAAAGTTGTCCAAGCTACGATGGGTTCTGTTTCTAGAGTTAAGGTTCAATATACTGATCTTTCGGAGTGGTTGAGCCAAACAAAATTACCAGTCTACGGCACATTTATGGACGGCAAGAATATATATCAAGAGGTTCTACCGAAAGAGGCAATTGTAGTTTTTGGCAATGAAGGTAATGGGATATCCGAAGTAATTCAAAAGCATATTGCAAATCGCATTGCGATACCAAAATTCGGAAAATTGCAGCAAACAGAAAGTCTAAATGTAGCAGCTTCAACTGCGATTGTATTAAGCGAATTCCACAGAGGTTTATAAGAGTCTTAATGAAAAGTAAAGTTGACCATCACCGCTCTGGTCGACATCGATTTGACGTTGCCTGTCCACGGGCTATTCGGGTCAACATCGCGAATCAATTCATCACCGATGCCAAAAACACCACGAATAGAAGGTGAAAACTTGAAGTATTCCAAATACAAGTCAATTCCAAATCCCAATTCGTAATTACTGGTCCATTGTTTCACACGAAACTTCTGCTGCAAATTGTCATCTTGTGATTTGGAGTTACTGGATAAGTTCAACGTTCGAGAAAGTCCTGCCAATAAGTATGGTCTAATATTTCCGGTTCGCATGGATGAAAATTTCAATAGCAGCGGAAAGTGAATATAGGTTGCATTAACTTCCCGTTTGGCGTCGAGCTCCCTTGTAAATTCAGGATAGGTGAGATTTCTCTGCGTATAAAAAAGTCCGGGTTCAAATCGTAAGTTGATGTAATCCATTAGTTTAAGATCACCAACAAGTCCTACGTTAAATCCTATTGTCCGGTCGACGTTGATGTCTGGCTTATTTTCTTTGTAACTAAATTTGTAATCATAGCTACTGAAACCCAGAAAATAGCCCCAATGAACGCGTTGTTTATCGAAGTTTTCTAAGTTAACCAAAGGGTCTTTGCCAAAAATCTTTCTTCCATGCTGAGCACTACCGGAAAGGACAAAGAGCAATGATATTAGACTAAATAATTGTTTCATTAAAACGCTACTTTTTGGATGCATTGTAAATTGTAGCTACTCCAAAGGTTTGTGGTTCAGATTGCACATCTATAAACCCGTTTTTTCTCAAAATATTGTTGAGTGCTTCGCCAAAAGGGAAAACTGCTGCAGAAGCAGATAAATAACTGTACGCTGCTTTGTCTCTGGAAAAAAGTCTTCCTACGATTGGTAACAAATATTTCGTATAGAGAAAATAGCCTTGTTTAAAAGGAAATTTTGTCGGATTTGAAGTTTCCAATATCACAAAAACGCCATGAGGCTTCAATATACGGTATATTTCAGCAAGTCCTTTGTCTAAATTTTCAAAATTTCTGATGCCAAAAGCGACCGTTATAGCATCAAATGAATTATCCTCAAAAGGCATCGCTTCGGAATCAGCTACAATCATTTCAATTCTATCGGATAGATTTTTATCCTCTATTTTCTTTTTTCCAATGGCTAACATGCCAGGTGAAATATCTAAACCTATTATTTTTTCAGCAGAAGTACTAGCCATGAGAAGCGCTAAGTCTCCGGTTCCGGTTGCTATATCAAGTACGGTTTTTGGTTGTTTTTGGGCAACTAATTTTAAAACCTTTTTACGCCATTTTACATCGATTCCAAAGGAAATCACCCTGTTTAAACCATCGTAATTACCCGAGATGGCATCAAACATTTTGGTTATTTGCTCCTTCTTACTCAAAGGAGAAGATTTATAGGGTGTTACCGAGTTGGACATCTTAATTTTTGCGCAAATATAGTATAAACCAAAGAATTTGTTATCACCTTTCGGATGGATACCGTTAATTTCACTTTAGTCCACTTGACTTTGATTAATTCTTCTTCAGATAAGTTTCAAAAGTAAAATCATATTGGTGCT
>CANHBE010000124.1 GCA_947458575.1 Flavobacteriaceae bacterium
AAGGAAAAAATAGCCAAATCAGCATATTTCCCATTTCCACAGTTTTGGTTTTGACCTTTACTATCGGTAAAAAAACCGCCCGGAGCATGGCAAGCATCCTCTAACAACCACAAACCATGCTGGTCAGCTAATCTTCTGAACGCCTCTAGGTTGACGGCATTTCCGGCAAAATCAACTGGCACGATGCCATGATAAGTGCCTCGCGGGGCTGCCTCTAACAAAGCCTCCACTTTTCGAATATCGAGCAAATATGTAATCGGATCTATATCGGCAAAAACAACTTCACCACCGCAGTAGCGAATGCAATTGGCAGAAGCAGCAAAAGTCAAAGGCGTCGTGATAATTTTCTGTCCAGGCTTTACATTGAGTGCCAAAGCAGATAGATGTAAGGCGGCGGTTCCGTTGGCTACTGCTACTGCATACTGACAACCAATGTAATTTGAGAAAGCTTGTTCGAAGGCCAAAATCGTTGGACCTTGGGTAAGAAAATCTCCTTGGAGCGCTGCGCTAACTGCATCAATGTCTGCCTGCGTAATATGTTGTTTTCCGTACGGTATCATGTTGATTACTTCGGTTGAAAATCAGGGTATAAATGTTCTTTGATCTGGCTGCGCATCGATTCAACAGTTTCCCAATCAGTATTTTCTCCTGACGTGTAACTAAAGCCTTGAGGCACCAATTTCGCATTGAAAAATTTTTTATATTCTTCTAAATTCCAGTTTGTTACTTGTGGTAAAATAACGTAATACTTACCTAAATCATACGTAGTGAATGAGTCGGACGCAGTAATCATTTCCTCATGGATCTTCTCCCCGGGACGGATGCCGATGACACGGTGTTCGCAATTTGGTGCAATTGCTTTTGCGACATCCAAGATTTTGTAGGATGGAATCTTGGGCACAAAAAGTTCACCGCCCCAAGCTTGGTCAAGTGCATGCAAAACCATATCAACGCCACCTTGTAGCGAAATATTGAATCTTGTCATTGTTGGATCGGTAATCGGCAATACGCCTTCTTCCCGCTTACTCATGAAATAAGGAATCACGGATCCGTTAGAACCCATTACATTACCATATCGAACAACAGAGAATTTAATATTTTGTTGTCCCTTGATATTATTCGCCGCAATAAAAAGCTTGTCGGAGGTTAGTTTTGTTGCGCCGTATAAATTGATTGGCGCGCACGCTTTGTCTGTAGAGAGCGCCACAACCTTTGAAACATTTGAAGACAGCGCCGCTTTTATCACATTTTCAGCACCACCAATATTGGTTTTGACACATTCATCCGGATTATATTCAGCGATATGAACATGTTTCATTGCGGCAGCGTGAATCACATAATCGATTCCGTTGAAAGCCCTTTTTAGGCGCTCCAAATCTCTTACATCTCCTATAAAATAACGAATACAATTAAATTCAGATTCCGGAAACTCTTGCGCCATTTGAAACTGCTTTTGTTCATCTCGAGAATAAATTACCAGCCTTTTTACATCGGGCCAGTTTTTTAAAATTGTCTTTGTTAGTTCTTTCCCTAGCGAACCAGTCCCACCGGTTATTAATATTGATTTGTTGCTCAACATTTCTTTTGCTTTTTATGAGCACAAATATACTGAAAAGAACCAATCATTCGTAAGGCGAAAAAAATGGGTGTCAATATTTGAATGTTTGAATATATTTGCCTTCCTAAACCATGAACATGGATTTGAATGATGAAGTAATCAATGCTTTCGAGACTATCAAAAGAGGTGGTCTTATTTTATACCCAACCGATACGATTTGGGGTATTGGCTGCGACGCAACTAACCCTGAGGCTGTTAGCAAAATTTATAGACTCAAGCAAAGAGCAGAAACCCAAAGCATGATTTGCTTGATGAATGGCGAAAAAATGTTGTATCAAGTATTCAAAGAGATTCCTGAAGTTGCTTGGCAGATTTTGGATTTAGCTGATAAACCGACCACACTCGTATTGGACAATCCGCGGAACGTAGCAGAAAACTTAATTGGTCCAGACAAGACCTTGGGTATTAGATTGGTCAAAGAGCCTTTCTGTTACAAGCTATTGGAACGGATGAAAAAACCGCTGGTTTCAACCTCTGCTAACATCTCTGGTCAGCCCATGCCTAAATCTTTTGCAGAAATTAGTCCCGAGATCATCAACGGTGTTGACTATGTTGTAAATTTGCACCGCGAAAAACGCAATAATAAGGCATCCGCAATTATTAAACTTACGAGCGATTCGCAGGTTAAAGTGTTACGACGTTAATGAAAGTGAATTACAAATCTTCCTTACAGCATCCGATTTTTGAAATTGTTTCAAAAGCTTCAAGCGACCTTAAGATCGACAGTTACGTCATTGGAGGATTTGTTCGCGATTTGATCCTGCAGCGTGATTACAAGAAAGACATCGACATCGTCGCCATTGGCAGCGGAATTGATTTGGCTTTGAAAGTTTCTGCGCTATTGCCCAAGAAGCCGAAAGTTCAAGTTTTTAAAAATTATGGCACAGCGATGCTTCGATATGAAGACACAGAAATCGAATTTGTCGGAGCTAGAAAAGAGAGTTACCATTTCGAAAGTCGAAATCCTGTAGTCGAAAACGGTACGTTGGCCGACGATCAAAACAGAAGAGATTTTACTATAAATGCCTTAGCACTATCTTTAAATTCAGAAACTTACGGCGACTTACTTGATCCTTTTTGTGGCTTAGAGGATTTGAAAAACAAAACGATTAAGACGCCTTTAGATCCGGATATTACCTTTTCTGACGATCCGCTTAGAATGCTTCGTGCGATCCGTTTTGCCAACCAATTGCAATTTGAGATTGAGCCTGATGCTCTTCAATCGATTGAAAAAAACAAAGAGCGGATTAAGATTATATCCGGTGAACGCATTGTAGAAGAAATCAACAAAATTCTCAGTACAGATAAACCCTCTACCGGCTTTCTATTGCTTCACAGCGTTGGCTTGCTGTCGATTATTATGCCCGAACTGACTGCCTTAAATCAGGTAGAAGAAATAGAAGGACAAACGCACAAGAACAATTTCTATCACACACTTGAAGTGGTTGATAATATTTGCCGAAATACCGATGATGTGTGGCTTCGCTGGGCGGCATTGCTACATGATATTGGAAAGGCACCAACAAAAAGATTTGATCAGAAAAACGGTTGGACTTTTCACGGACATGAATTTCTGGGCGGAAAGATGGTCAAGAGGCTTTTCGAAAGACTTCACATGCCATTGAATCAGAAAATGAAATTTGTGCAAAAAATGGTTGTTATGAGTTCACGTCCCATCGTACTATCTCAAGACCAGGTTACAGACTCTGCTGTACGTCGATTGATTTTTGATGCCGGTGAAGATGTAGAAAGTCTGATGACCTTGTGCGAAGCTGATATTACGACCAAGAATTCGATGAAGTTCAAGAAATATCATGCGAACTTTGAACTCGTACGCAAGAAAATTGTGGAAGTAGAAGAACGCGATCATGTGCGTAATTTCCAGCCACCTATTGCTGGCGAAGAGATTATGAAGTTGTTTAATCTTCGGCCATCGAGAGAGATAGGAATTTTGAAGGATGCGATTAAAGAAGCGATTCTTGAAGGAGAAATTCCGAATGATTACGATGCCGCCTATCGATTTATGATTAACAAAGCACAAAAAATTGGCTTGAAGATTAACGATTGTTAAGTAAAATAATTTCTGTGTTCACCGTAAATTCGCAACTGAAAAACAGTATTTCATAGCCCCGATAGAAGTAGAAATCCTTTTTATGCTGAACTCGTTTCAGTATCTACTGAAACGAGTTCAGCATAAAAAGATTGGAACGGATAGCGGGAAACAGCTCCAAAAGAGCGAACTGACAAAGTAAATAGCTCCTAAATAAAAATGAATAAAGAAAATAGAACTGTCATTCTCTGGTTACTTTCAGGTTGTGCTTTGCTTTTTATTATGGTCGTTGTTGGCGGTATCACGCGTTTGACAAACTCAGGACTTTCGATGACTGATTGGCATTTGGTGACCGACACTTTTCCGCCCATGTCTGAGGAAAAATGGTCACAAGCCTTTGAAGAATACAAGAAATTTCCGGAATATCAAAAGATCAATATTCACAATGATTTTACGTTGGCAGACTACAAGTTTATCTACTTTTGGGAATGGTTTCACCGCTTTATTGGAAGAATTATCGGTTTGGTTTTTATCATTCCGTTTGTATACTTTCTTATCACAAAAAAATTAGATAGCGCTACAATCAAGAAGTGTATTATTTTGTTGGGAATGGGCGGTTTTCAGGGCTTTTTGGGATGGTTTATGGTGAAGAGCGGACTTATTGACAATCCTGATGTGAGTCACTTTAGATTAGCCTTACATTTGACTTTTGCGTTTATCACCTTTGCTTACACATTGTGGGTTGCGCTTGACTTAATCTATCCAAACAAATCAGAGATAATACTTCCGCTGAGGAAATTGGCCCGTATTGCTTTGGTTTTTTTGACAATCCAGATTATTTATGGCGGCTTTGTTGCGGGTCTAAATGCCGGTTTGATTCACAATCATTGGCCGTTGATGAGCGAAGGACAATTGATGCATGACAGCGTCATTCTTGAAAAGAACAGTTGGTTTTTGCGTTTGACAGAAGGAAAAAGCGGCGTACAATTCGTGCATAGAACATTAGCCTACGTGGTTGTTGGCTTGATTTTGTTTTTGTATTTCAGAAGCAAAAGATATATGTTGAACAATTTGCAGCAAAAAGGTTTGAATATACTGGTGGTGATTGTTTTCCTGCAGTTTATTCTTGGCGTTTTCACCTTGCTGCTGGGTGTTCCGATGTGGTTGGGACTGACACATCAGATGGTTGCATTTCTGTTGTTGGCCACGATGACTTTTACCTTACACAGGTTTTCAAAATAAAAATAGACTATATTGTCGTAGTACCATTGACACCATTTTAATGTCAAAACTTGCCGCTCAAGATCGATTTCTTGATTTATCGGATTACGCCAGACCATTCGGAAGATATCTTGCCAATCAGCTTAAAAACACTCGTTTCACTCCAGTACATGTAACTTTGTTATTCGGAATTTCCGGCTTGGTTGCCATATACTGTATCCTAAGACAACAGTTTTATTGGGCTAGTTTTTTTATTCTACTTAAATCCGGCATTGATGCTGCTGATGGAGAATTGGCGCGTCTCAAGAAAACGCCTTCCTATTTCGGTCGATATTTGGACAGTGTGTTTGATTTTGCTTTGAATTTTATGCTTGTCATGGCGGTTTATTTCATCACAGAGTCCAGTATTGCCATAGCGTTAATTTCGTTTTTCTGCATCCAATTGCAAGGCACTTTGTATAATTATTACTATGTGATTTTGCGAACTAAATCTGTCGGCGGTGATGCCACTAGTAAAATATTTGAATACAAAACACCGAGAGCACTGCCAGGTGAAAGTCAGAAATCGGTCGATATTTTATTTAAGATATACACCATTTTTTATGGTGGCTTTGATAAAGTCATTCATCTTTTAGATCCACATGCCTATAAAGTTAAGACGTTTCCAAATTGGTTTATGACGCTTGTTTCGTTTTACGGACTGGGATTTCAATTATTGATAATTGCTTTGATGTTGTCGATAGATTGGATTGAATTTATTCTACCATTTTTTATTTTATACACAGCGATTGGAATAGTTATAATTGGCATTCGAAAAACCGTTTTTAAGGTATAAAAGCATTATAGATATAATCTATACGATGTGCTTAAAATACTAAAAGCAAGAGATTTACTTGTATTTACTTTTATTTATAATTAAAGTTAAAAATTAACCAATCCAGTTTTTAAAATCCGCCACTTTTTCTCGACTGACGATGACCTCATCCTCTTTATAAGTGGGTAAAATCACTTTCAATCTTGAATTGCTGTGGAGTTGAATTTCCTTAATTCCTTTCATCGGAATGATGAATTTTCGGCTGACTCTGAAGAAATCTTGCGGGTCGAGTTCTGCTTCCAATTGTTCTAAAGTGGCATCGAAAAGATAATTTCGATTATCGAAAGTATGAATATAGGTTCCTTTATTTTCACTGAAAAAGCATTCAATCTCATCGATGTTTATCATTTTGAGTTGTTGACCAATTTTGATTGTAAATCTTTTTTTGAAAGTACGATCGATTGGATTGACCAGCATTTTTTTGATTGTTTCAAAATCTAAAGACAAATTGGGTGCGTTGTTGTTTCGAGTTTTAAATTTATTGACCGCTGATTCTAGTTCTTCTTCATCGATTGGTTTTAGCAAATAATCAATGCTATTGAGTTTGAAAGCTCGCAAGGCATATTCGTCATAAGCGGTTGTAAAAATAACAGCGCTATTGATATTGATGTTTTCAAAGATTTCAAAAGACAAGCCATCCGATAGTTGAATGTCAAGGAAAATAAGATCCGGATGCTGATTATTCTGAAACCAAAGTATAGATTCTTCAACTGAATGCAGCAGCGTAGTGATCTGCAACCCTAACTTTTCAACTTTTCGTTGCAAGAGTCGAGCAGCGGGTTTTTCGTCTTCAATAATAACTATGTTCATAACAGTTTTTTTTGTAAATAGGTTATGCTTTGCAAAAAAGTCGCGCGTTTATTTCCATTGGTTTGATTTCTCTTTTTCCATCAATTCTTTGATTTTTCGCTCTTCCCAGTCTTTTCCCAGGATCATCGATGGCAAGAAAACGGAAAGAGCATGTGCAAGCAATCCAATTCCCCAAAAGAAAAAAGTGGAAAAAGTTTGCCACTTAAAGAAATCTTCCTCAGGTTCCAATTGTTGGTAATTGGCAATGATTATCATGCTATTAATGACAACAAAAACCACCAAATGTGTGTAAAACCCTTTTACTTTTTTCACTCTTTTGAGTGCCTCTTGGTATCTGATTTCATCGAGGTTTTCCATATTTAGCTATATTTTTTTTTGTTTTTTTCTTCGTCCATGAACTGTTTGATTTTGCGTTCTTCCCAATCTTTACCCAGAAAAGGAAACCAATTGAAAACACGAACCGCATGAAAAAAGAGACCTAATCCCCATCCGAACATTGTCCAAAGAAACCATAAATATTCTGGTGAATACTTCAAATTAATATAAATCAGGAGAGTTAGGACTAATATGTATGAAGTCAAATGTCCGTAAAAGCCTTTGATTTCTTTGACTTGCTTCTTTGCTTTTTGATATCTTTCATAATCTGTCATTGGTTGTTCCATCGCTAATTCCATTTTGCATTTGACTTGTTTTCTTTGTTCAAAATTTGTTGAATTTTATTGTCCTCCCATGATTTTCCGTAGCCGAATGTGTCAAAGGCATGAAAGCATACGCCCAAGCCCCAGCCCATCATTGGGAACCAAAACCATTGGAAGCCTCCCGTGCTGAGATTGATAAAAATGAGCAACGGGATTACGCAGCAGTAAGAAATTAGATTGCCATAAAAACCTTTTAGCTTCTCTAC
>CANHBE010000125.1 GCA_947458575.1 Flavobacteriaceae bacterium
AAAATTGTAAAGAAATTCCTTTATGCCACGATTCTTTTTGGTGTAGTAGGTATGTTGGTTGGTCTTATTCTAGCCATCATGTTTCTTTTCCCCAATATCACCGACGGTATTCCGTGGTTGAGTTTTGGTAGATTAAGACCTTTACACACGAACGCCGTTATTTTTGCCTTTGTCGGAAATTCAATGTTTGCAGGTATTTACTATTCCTTGCAGAGACTGCTCAAAGCCAGAATGTTTAGTGATTTTCTAAGTAATCTGCATTTTTGGGGTTGGCAGTTGATTATTGTCGCCGCAGCGGTTTCTCTGCCAATGGGAATTACTACTTCAAAAGAATATGCTGAGCTAGAATGGCCAATCGATATTGCTATTGCTTTAATATGGGTTGTATTTGGTATCAATATGATCGGTACGATCTTAAAAAGGAGAGAACGTCATTTGTACGTAGCCATTTGGTTTTACATAGCCACATTTGTAACTGTTGCGATTTTGCACATTTTCAATAGTTTGGCACTTCCTGTTTCGACTTTAAAGAGCTATTCGGTTTATGCCGGAGTTCAAGATGCTTTAGTGCAATGGTGGTACGGACATAATGCAGTAGCGTTTTTCCTTACCACGCCGTTCCTCGGTTTGATGTACTACTTTATTCCGAAAGCAGCCAATCGACCGGTTTATTCATACAGATTGTCCATAGTTCACTTTTGGTCATTGATTTTCATATACATCTGGGCAGGGCCTCACCACTTGCTTTACTCTGCATTACCAAATTGGGCGCAGAATTTAGGTGTTGTATTTTCTGTGATGTTGATTGCACCTTCTTGGGGCGGTATGATAAACGGATTGTTGACACTTCGTGGCGCATGGGATAAGGTGAGAGTTGAACCAATTCTTAAATTCTTTGTCGTTGCAATAACCGGATACGGAATGGCAACATTCGAAGGTCCGATGCTATCACTAAAAAATGTAAATGCAATTGCACACTTTACCGATTGGATTATCGCACACGTTCACGTTGGTGCTTTAGCATGGAATGGTTTTATGGCTTTCGGTATGATTTATTGGTTAATACCCAAAATGACAAAAGGGAAATTGTATTCTCTTAAGCTGGCTAATTTCCACTTTTGGATTGGTACTTTGGGGATAATTTTGTACGCACTTCCAATGTATGTGGCAGGATTTACGCAAGCTTCTATGTGGAAACAATTCAATCCAGATGGAACCTTGACCTATGGTAACTTCCTAGAAACTGTAAATCAAATCATTCCAATGTATTGGATGAGAATGATAGGCGGAACCATGTACTTGATTGGAATGTTTGTCTTAGTTTACAACATTATACAAACAGTTCGAGCAAATGCCAACGTAGAAGATGAATTGGCGGAAGCTCCTGAATTACAAAAATTGAGTGCAGCTCGTATTAAAGGTGAGAAGTACCATACTTGGTTGGAAAGACGACCAATTCAATTGACCTTGTTGGCATTAGTATCTATTTTGATTGGAGGAATTATCCAAATTGTTCCGACAATCATGGTAAAGTCCAATATACCAACTGTTGCCAGTGTAAAACCATACACGCCTCTAGAATTAGAAGGAAGAGATTTATATGTTCGTGAAGGTTGTGTAGGCTGTCATTCGCAAATGGTACGTCCGTTTAGGAGTGAAGTCGAGCGCTACGGACCTCAAGCGAAAGCTGGAGAATTTGTATATGATCATCCATTTTTATGGGGTTCAAAACGTACTGGTCCAGATTTGCTAAGAGTAGGTCGTAAGTATAATGATAATTGGCATTTTAATCATTTCTGGGATCCACAAAGTACTTCCGCAGGATCAATTATGCCAAGTTATAAGTGGCTTTTCGATAACAAAGCGCTTGATATTTCTGATATTGAAAAGAAGATGAAAGCGATGCGAGCCTTGGGAGTTCCGTATACTGATTTTCAAATTGCCCATGCGAAAGATGCTATAAAAGAGCAATCAAAACAAATTGAAGAGAGTCTAAAATCGGATCCTGATTTTGTTAAGAGTTATACTAATAGCAAGGAGAAAGCGATTGCAAAAGGTGAGCAATTTATACCCATGAGCGATCGAGAAATTGTGGCGATGATTGCTTATATGCAAAGATTGGGAACAGATATTAAAGTGAAAGATAATCTAAAAAAATAAAGCCATGTTTGAACAAATTAAACACAATATGGAAACGATAGCCGGTGTGGAAATCTATCCGATCTTATCACTGTTAATCTTCTTTTTCTTTTTCCTTGCACTTGGCATTTGGGTGATGACCTATAAAAAAGAAAAGATTGAAGAACTGAGCCAAATTCCACTTAAAGAGCATTAATATTCAAGTTTATAATAATACGATATGAAAAAATTATTTCCAGCTTACGTTAGAGTGCCATTGATTTTCTTCACCGTTATGAGTGCTCTAGAGTATTTTATTGATTCAGGAGATCATCCGGCTTTTATAAAATTTCCAGTGGTATCAGTTTTTCTTTTTGTCTTTCTTTTCTTATTGATTGCAATAGAAATTACTTCAAGTGCGATTGACAATATCACCTATAATTTATTGACAGAGGAGCAGAAAAAACAATTGGATGAAGTATCAGAGATTTCGATTAAAGATAGCGATTGGTATCAAAAGCTTATGAAGCTACTGACGAAGTCCGTTCCTATTGAAAACGAAGGTCAACTCTTACTAAATCATGATTACGACGGTATCAAGGAACTAGACAATACGCTGCCGCCTTGGTGGGTATATCTATTCTACGGAACCATCATTTTTGCTGCGATATATCTGGTGCGATTCGAAATAATGGGTGCAGATAATCAAGAAATGGAACTCAAAAAAGAACTTGCTCAAGCCAAGATTGATATTGAAGAATATATGAAAACAGCTCCGGATTTGATGAATGTTGAATCGGTTACCTTACTGACAGATGCGTCTTCACTCGCAGAAGGAAAAGCAATTTACACGGCAAATTGTGTAGCTTGTCACCGACCCGATGGTGGCGGCCAAATTGGTCCAAATCTTACCGATGATCATTGGATTTTGGGCGGTGGAATCAAGAATGTGTTTCATACGCTCGAGAAAGGCGGTAGAGACGGGAAAGGTATGATTTCCTGGAAAGGAACGCTAAAACCCAAGGAAATGCAAAAAGTAGCAAGTTATGTTTTGTCATTACAAGGAAGCAATCCGAAAGATCCAAAAGCAGCTGAAGGTGAAATTTGGGTAGATCCCGTATCAAAAACTGATGGTGTAGCAAAAACTAAAGTAGATAGTACAGCAGTTAAGTAAATTATGTCAAACTTACCCGACCAATCGTTTAGAGATACTATTGCAACCATCGATGAAGATGGCCACCGAAGGTATATTTTTCCAAAAAAACCTTCCGGCAAATTCTATGATTATCGCAAGTGGGTTAGTTATTTTCTGCTACTAGTTTTGATAGCAAATCCGTTTGTAAAAATCAACGGAAATCAGTTTATGATGTTCAATGTTTTGGAGCGTCGTTTCAATATTTTCGGATTCCCATTTTGGCCTCAAGATTTTTACATTTTTGTGATTTTTATGATTATTGGCGTCGTTTTCGTCGTTTTGTTTACGGTGATTTTTGGACGTATTTTTTGCGGGTGGATTTGCCCACAGACGATTTTTTTGGAAATGGTTTTTCGCCGAATCGAGTACTGGATTGAAGGCGATCGTGGGGCTCAAATCAGACTTTCGAAACAAGAATGGAATGCCGAGAAAATTAAAAAGAAAGGTGTTAAGTGGTTTTTGTTTTTGATTATTTCGTTCTTTATTGCCAATGTGTTTTTAGCTTATTTAATTAGTAGTGACCAGCTAATGAGAATGATTGAGGAAGGTCCGTCAAATCATCTCAGTACATTAATTTCACTACTGATTTTTACAGGTGTTTTTTACTTCGTCTTTGTTTGGTTTCGTGAACAAGTTTGCATCATTGCATGTCCGTATGGGAGATTGCAAGGCGTCTTACTCGATAATAAATCAATAAATGTTGCTTACGATTTTGTTCGCGGAGAAAAGGAGGCAGGAAGAGCAAAATTTAATAAGCAAGAAGATCGCGCGGCATCCGGCAAAGGAGATTGCATTGATTGTAAGCAATGTGTTCATGTTTGTCCGACAGGAATTGATATCAGAAATGGTGTTCAACTGGAGTGTATTAATTGTACAGCTTGTATAGATGAATGTGACACTATCATGGAAAGCGTCGGCTTACCCAAAGGATTAATTCGATATGCTTCTGAAGACGAAATAGAAAAGAAAGAGAAGTTCAAATTTACTACAAGAATGAAAGGCTACACTGCAGTGCTTTTTATTCTCATTGGCGTCTTGATAGGATTGCTATTCCTGAGAACTGAAGTAGAAACAACCGTATTAAGACTTCCCGGACAATTATTTCAGCATAAAGGCAATAAAATCAGTAATATTTACACATTTAAGATTATCAATAAAACCAACAGAGATTTTGATTCCATTCATTTTGCCTTACACAATATCAAAGGAAATATCAAGATTGTGGGCGAACCGCATTTGAGAATAGCGAAGCAAGGTATGATTGAAGGCACACTTTTCATAGAAATAAACCAATACTTACTGGAAAGCGATAAGACGACGCTTGAATTGGATGTTTACGACAAAAAAAAGAAATTAGAGACAACAAAGACCAATTTCTTGGGTCCACGTAGTTTTGACTAAAATAAGAAAAAATGAAAATTAACTGGGGAACTTCAATCGTTATTGCTTTTGCACTATTTATGAGTTTTATCTTGTATTTCGTGATTAAGGTGCAAAGCAATTCTAAATACGATAACGAACTCGTCGTCGAAGAATACTATAAAAATGACGCGAAATACGATGCTGAAATGACGCGTGTGCAAAATGCAAAAAATCTCGATGCCAAGCCGGTCATTAAACTGATGAACGAAGGTATTTCAATAGTGTTTCCACAACAATTTGATAGTAAAAAAATAGCAGGAAAAGTGTCTCTATACAGGCCGTCGAGTAAAATATTGGATTTCGAAGTTCCGATTTCGTTATCCGATTCAACTTTGCTCATACCTAAAAAAAGTTTGCTTGGCGGCCGTTGGGACCTTACGATAGATTGGCAGTACGATGGAGTGCCTTACACAATGAAGGAGCAACTTTATTTGAATTAAGAAAATGAATGCATTGGTATTGACAGCTTTTCTCCTCGGACTTGTAAGCAGTTTGCATTGCATAGGCATGTGCGGACCCATCGCCTTGATGCTTCCTGTAGATAGAAATAATCCAACGAAGAAAGCAACGCAAATTCTCACATATCATGCCGGTCGATTAACAGCGTACGCCAGTATCGGTTTTCTTTTTGGGATGTTGGGAAAAGGTTTTTTTCTGGCCGGATTTCAGCAAGAATTATCCATCGTTGTCGGGATTTTGATGATCGCGGTCATTTTGATTCCGGAACGCATTTTTGCCCGTTATAACTTTTCAAAACCAATTTTCCGATTGATTTCTCATATAAAAACGATACTGGGAAATCAATTTAAAAGGAAGAGTTATTCATCATTATTTACGATCGGACTCCTTAATGGTTTTCTGCCTTGTGGTTTGGTATATGTGGCTTTATTCGGATCTATTGCAATGCAGAGTATTGGTTTCGGACTCTTATTCATGGTCTTGTTTGGATTGGGAACAATTCCGATGATGAGCGCAGTGGTTTATTTAAATTCATTTTTGACGATACCGGTTCGAAATAAAATTCAGAAGATTATCCCGATTGTAACTGTCCTGATAGGTATATTGTTTATCTTTAGAGGACTTGGATTAGGCATACCGTATATATCTCCGTCCAATCTTAATTTGTTTATACAAGAGCATCCAAGTTGTCATTAATACTTTTTATCACATTAATATTTTTAGCATGGAAAAACACGATTTACTGCACGAGTTTCCTGAGCATCAGGAGAAAATACATCAACTAAAAACTGAAAATAATCATTTTAGAAAATTGTTTGATGAATACCACGAATTAGATCATCAGTTACTTCGAATGAAGACCGGTGTTGAGGTTGTAACGGATGAAGCATTGAAAGAACTGAAAGCTAAGTCATTACATCTCAAGGATGAGTTGTACAAAATGATCAAAAACTAAGAAAAAAATCACGCATATCGCGTGATTTTTTTTTATACTGTTGATGAGAATAGGGAAGTAGTTGGTATCTTTCGCTTTAGTCTCAGGTCGAATGCCATGCAAATGTTTCGAACAAAAGGCTTCCCGGCTTCATTAACTTTGATGCCTGTTGGATGAATTTCAAGTAAATCATCTTTTTCCATTTCGCGAAGTTGGTCGACTATCAGCGAAATTTCTTCAACGTAATTTTCGGTTTTTGCCCAAGAAGTTTCAAACTGGCACATTAAATTGAGTATGTGTTTCCTGATAATTAGATCTTCCTTCGTAAGCAAATGACCTTTAACAATCGGCAGTATATTAGATTCTAATAGTTGATAGTATTCCTCTAGATTTTTCTCATTCTGAGCAAAACTATACCAGCTATCGCTGATTGAGGAAACACCCAAGCCAATCATCACTTGTGTTTTAGATGCACTATATCCCATAAAATTGCGATGCAATTGATTTGCCTTGAACGATTTGTATAAACTATCAGATTTCAATGCAAAATGGTCCATACCAATTTCATAATAATCATTTTCGATGAGCAATATCTTTCCTATTTCATATAGTCTGCGTTTTTCATCATCTTTTGGAACGTCTTCTTCTCTAAATCCGCGCTGTCCATTGCCTCTTATCCATGGTACATGAGCATAGCTGTAAAAGGCAAGTCGATCCGGTTGTAAAGACTTTGTTTTTTCAATCGTGTCTATAACATCCTCTAATTTTTGAAATGGAAGTCCAAATACAAGATCATGCCCAATTGAAGTGTAACCAATTTCCTTTGCCCAAAACGTTACTTTTGCCACGTTATGAAAAGGTTGTTTCCGATTAATAGCATCTTGTATTTTTTCAGAGTAGTCTTGAACTCCAAAACTGACTCTTCGAAATCCCAGGTCATATAGTTTTTGCAAATGAGCACGAGTTGTATTATTAGGATGACCTTCAAAGCTAAATTCATACTGTTTCGCTTTTATTGCAGAACTCAAAATACCATTAATCAAATTTTCGAGATTTTCTTTAGAAAAGAAGGTCGGTGTCCCGCCACCCAAGTGAATTTCTTTGATTATGGGTGTTTTGCCTAATACATCGCAATAGAGTTTCCATTCTTTTAATAAGGCAGTAATATAAGGGTGCTCAACTTTATGATTTTTGGTGATTCGTTTATGACAACCGCAAAATGTGCACATACTTTCACAGAAAGGCAAGTGAATATAAAGACTGATTCCTTCTTTTTCGTTACTTTCTTCAAATGACTTTTTGAGTGTTTCTATCCATGTTTTTCTCGAAAAGTT
>CANHBE010000126.1 GCA_947458575.1 Flavobacteriaceae bacterium
CAAACTAACTGTTGTCATAGGAAGTTCATGGCCCGCAGATGAGGACCTGATGGTCGCGTATATCAATGCAACGCAACTTCCTACTAAATTTATCATTGCCCCGCATAACATTAAGCCAGATCAAATTCAGAAGTTGCGAAATAGTATTACTAAAAAGGTGATTTTGTACTCCGACCATGAAGGAAAAAATCCCGCAAATTTTGATGTTTTCATCATTGACACGATTGGAATCTTGACCAAAATATACAGCGAAGCAGATGTTGCATACGTGGGTGGCGGCTTTGGAAATCCCGGTGTACACAATCTACTAGAACCTGCTACCTTTGGAATCCCAATTGTTATCGGGCCGAATTACAGTCACTTTGCTGAAGCTACAGCTTTAGTGGAACTTGGTGGTTGTTGCGTGATCAATAATAAGCGCGACTTGCAAGAAAAAATGGATCAGTTGCTCATAAATAATGATTTTAGAGCAGAGCAAGGACATATATGTAGCACCTTTGTCAAAATGAATGTTGGAGCGACAGAAACCATCATGAAACATATTCTCAATCAGAAATTGCAGTGAAACAACAAAAATTACATAAACCAAATAAAACTATGAAATTCCTAAAAGCACTTTTGTTACTATTTGTTTTTCAATTACATGCTCAGCAAGGTGGCATGTGGATTCCCTCACTTCTTAAGGGAATGAATGAAAAGGAAATGAAAAATCTAGGTATGAAAATGTCAATTTCTGATATTTATGACGTAAACAAGTCAAGTCTTAAAGACGCCATACCACAATTTAACGGTGGTTGTACTTCTGAGGTTATCTCGCCCAAAGGACTTCTACTCACCAATCATCACTGCGGTTTTGATGAGATACAAAGCCATTCTTCCGTCGAACATGACTACATTACAAACGGATTTTGGGCTTACAAGATGGAAGACGAATTACCAAATCCTAATTTGGAAGTAACTTTTATCGTGCGCATTGAAGATGTTACGTCAAAAGTACTTGAAGGTGTTTCTGCTTTAGGAACAGAGGCAGACAAACAAAAGAAGATTATAGATAATATTAGCGCTCTTACCAAATCGCTTCCGAAGGAAAGTTGGCAGGAAAATAAGATTAGAACTTTTTTTGAAGGGAATCAATATATGCTCTTTGTAACCGAAAGTTACCCAGACGTTCGATTGGTTGGAGCTCCTCCTTCTTCGATAGGGAAATTTGGCTCTGACACGGACAATTGGGTTTGGCCGAGACACACCGGTGATTTCTCATTGTTTAGAATATATGCTGACAAGAATAACAGACCGGCTCCGTATTCGAAAGAAAACGTTCCTTATACACCAAAGCACTTTTTACCTATTTCCTTGGATGGAGTTAGTGAAGACGATTTCACGCTCGTTTTCGGATATCCAGGTCGAACAAGCGAGTATCTGCCAGCAGTTGCTGTGGAACAAATCGTAAACGAGCTTAATCCTGCCAAGATTGAGATTCGAGACAAAGCATTGAAAGTGCAGGACGGATTTATGCGCAAGGACAATGCAATAAAAATTCAATATGCTTCGAAATATGCAGGAATAGCAAACTACTGGAAAAAATGGATTGGCGAGACGCAAGGTTTAAAGAAATCAGACGCTATCAACATTAAAAAAAAGCAGGAAGTATTGTTTCAACAAAGAGTGAATCTGATGGGCAAGCAAGCAGAATACGGAAACTTACTGACGGACTTCGATAAATATTACAAAGAAATTGCGCCATATGCCTTGAGTCGTGATTATTTTATTGAAGTTGTTTTAAGAAATACGGAACTGCTGAATGTGGCCTATAAGATGTATCAACTTGAGCAAATTAAATCGACTAAAGGAGAGCAGGCTTTCACTGATCGCAAGAACAACTTGGTTAACGGTTTGAATGATTTCTATAAGGACTTCAACGCCGCGGTCGATGAAAAAGTTTTCGAACAATTAATTGACTTGTATATTACAAAAGTGCCAAAAGAAATGATTCCTACTTCTCTATTAAATGCTAATTCCGCTGAATTGACCAGCTCATTGTATAAGAACTCCAAGTTAACCTCCTACAATGGTACAAAAGAACTACTGACTGGCGATACACAAACAATTTTAGCCAACCTAAATAATGACCGCGGTTTTCAATTGGTAAAAACTATTGCAGAAAAATATGTGAAAGATGTTGCACCAAAATACGATGAGATTAATCTGAAGATTCAAGCATTACAACGCACATACATGAAAGCACAATTAGAACTGAATCAAGGTCAACGTATTTTCCCGGACGCAAATAGCACACTTAGGGTCACCTACGGTAAAGTAAAAGGATACGAACCAAAAGATGCAACCATTTACAAACCCTTTACATATCTAGAAGGTGTGATGGAAAAGTATGTCCCGGGCGATTACGAATTTGATGTTCCCGAAAAACTGATAGATCTCTATAACAAAAAAGACTATGGACCCTACGGAGTTTCCGGAAAAATGCCTTTATGTTTTATTGGGACCAATCATACAACCGGAGGTAATTCTGGAAGTCCTGCGATAGATGCAAAAGGTAATCTAATAGGTCTAAATTTCGATCGAGTTTGGGAGGGAACGATGAGCGATATTTACTACGATCCAGCCATTTGTAGGAACATTATGGTCGACATTCGATATGTTTTATTTATCATTGACAAGTATGCCAACGCGAAAAACTTAATAAATGAATTGAAAATAACACATCCAAAAGGAAAGAAAAGCAAATAATCCATAAAAAAACATAGATGCCTAAAAACATATAGAGTAATTGTGTTAAATAAGACACGAAAAACACAAAAATCAATATTCGCTACTAAATGGCACGATACTTGGTAAGTAGTGGGGAGTTGCAATAGACTATAAATTTTTAAAAAAAAATTGAAAAATATTTTTCCATATTAAAAAATTTATATCTTTGCCTCGAATTAATAATTAACCTTTTATAATTAAGTAAGATGAAAAAAGTATTTTTAAGTTTAGCTGTTATTGCTGCATTAACTGTAGTATCTTGCAAACAAGCTGAAGCTCCTGCTGAAGAGGCTCCAGTAACTGAAGAAGTTGCTCCTGCTGTAGAAGAAGCTCCTGCTGCTGTTGATACAGCTGCTGCTGCTGCTGAAGCTGCTCCTGCTGCTGAAGCTGCTCCTGCTGAAGCTGCTCCTGCTGAGAAAAAATAATTAGATTTTTTTCTAAAGATTTTAAAACCACGCTAAGCGTGGTTTTTTTTGTTTCAAATTTCTCTCAATGATTAGCAAAAAAAAACTTCAAACAAATGTTTGAAGTTTTTTGTACTCAGAGCGGGACTTGAACCCGCACGAACATTGCTGTTCACTGGATTTTAAGTCCAGCGTGTCTACCAATTTCACCATCCGAGCCAGGTGATTTTGAGCGAAAAACGGGGCTCGAACCCGCGACCTCGACCTTGGCAAGGTCGCGCTCTACCAACTGAGCTATTTTCGCATTTTTATCTTTGATAACCGCCGTACAACTTGTGTAATGCGAGGGCAAATTTAATACTTTAATTCTATTTTGCAATTTTTTATCTAAAAAAAATATGATTTTTTAATACGCTGATTAGCTATTTTTTAGCTGCGTTTCTGTTATTTTCTTGTTAGCATCCTCTTTATTTCATTGAGTTTCATCATAGCTTCAATAGGTGTTAAAGTGTTTATGTCTAGGCTTAGTATTTCTTCCTTGATCTCCTCCAACAATGGGTCGTCTAAATTGAAAAAACTCATTTGCATTTCTGCTTCTGTCGATTTAATATTATTCAATGCCTCATTGGAGTGATTCTTTTCTAAACTTTTAAGAATCTTCGCCGCTTTTGACAAAACTATTTGTGGGATTCCCGCCATTTTAGCTACATGCAAACCGAAACTGTGTGCACTGCCACCTCGTACTAGCTTTCGAATAAACAGTACCGTATCCTTCAACTCTTTTACAGAAACGTTATAATTGTGAATACGAGGAAGTAATTCACTCATCTCATTCAACTCATGGTAATGGGTTGCGAACAAGGTCTTGGGGCGCGTTGGATGCTCATGCAAAAACTCAGCAATCGACCACGCAATTGATATTCCGTCGTAAGTACTTGTACCTCTTCCAATTTCATCGAGTAAAATCAAACTTCGTTCAGAAAGATTATTGAGTATTGAGGCCGTCTCGTTCATCTCTACCATAAAAGTAGATTCGCCCATTGAAATATTATCACTCGCTCCAACTCTAGTAAAGATTTTATCTACTAGTCCCAATCTTAACGATTCAGCAGGAACAAAGCTGCCAATTTGAGCCAAGAGGACTATTAAAGCTGTTTGCCTTAAAATAGCAGATTTTCCTGACATATTTGGGCCTGTAATCATAATGAGTTGTTGTGTCTCACGATCAAGAAATACGTCATTAGTGATATATGGCACACCAACAGGTAATTGCTTTTCGATAACCGGATGTCTTCCTTCTTTGATCTCTAAATCAAAACTTTCATCCAAGATCGGACAAACATAGCGGTTCTCTGAAGCTAACTGAGCAAAAGAGACCAAACAATCGAGTTGAGCAATTAAGTTTGCATTTAGTTGTACAGGTTTAACATACGTTGCAATCCAATTGACCAATTGCTCAAATATTTCGGCTTCTAATTTTTGAATTTTTTCCTCGGCACCTAAAATCTTCGTTTCATATTCCTTTAGTTCTTCAGTAATGTACCGCTCCGCATTGACTAAAGTCTGTTTTCTAATCCATTCTGTTGGCACCTTGTCCTTGTGCGTATTACGAACCTCTATGTAATAACCAAAAACATTGTTAAATGAAATTTTTAATGATCCAATTCCCGTTCTCTCTGACTCTCTAGATTCGATGCTCTCCAGAAATCCTTTTCCGGAATTAGAGATGGCCCGCAACTCATCAAGGTCAGCACTGACGCCCGCAGCAATTGCATTTCCTTTTGAGATCATAACTGGGGCATCTTGGTTGATTGTAGTGCTGATTTTATCTCGCAACACGTCACAACTATGTAAACTATCACCAATAATTCTAACAGCCTCATTTTGGCTAGATAGGGCAATTTCCTTTATTGGTATAATTGCGTCCAGAGACTCTTTTAAATAAATCAATTCTCTCGGAGATACTTTCCCAGCCGAGATTTTCGAGATTAATCTTTCTAAATCAGAAATCTGCTTAATTTGGCGCTGAACATCTTTTAACACTTCTTGATTCTCCTTTAAATACGATACAACTTGATGTCGATTCCTAATCTTTTGAATATCTTTCAATGGTAATGCAAGCCACCTTTTTAACAATCTTCCCCCCATTGGAGACAATGTTCGATCAATAACATCCAACAAGGTAACCGCGTTGGGATTATTGCTGTGATAGAGTTCGAGATTTCTTATGGTAAAGCGATCCATCCAAACGTAAGCATCCTCTGCAATTCTCTGAATCGCTGTAATATGCTGCCGCCTGTTATGTTGTGTCTCAGATAAATAATATAAAATAGCACCTGATGCAATTAAACCTTCGGATAAATCCTCTACGCCAAATCCCTTAAGAGTACTTGTTTGAAAATGATTGGTAAGAGTTTCGTATGCATAATCTTCTTTATAAACCCAATCTTCTATGTAAAATTGGTGATAATCCTCTCCAAATACCTCTCTAAAAGTGTTTTTGTGAATCTTGGCTATTAAAACCTCGCTTGGCCCAAAATTCTGAAGTAGTTTGTCTATGTATTCTTCGTTTCCTTGAGCAGTTAGAAATTCTCCGGTTGAAATATCCAAAAAAGAAAGACCAATATTTTTTTTACCGAAGTAAATAGACGCCAGGAAATTGTTCGATTTAGACTGCAATACTTCATCATTCATGGAAACTCCCGGAGTAACCAATTCTGTAACACCTCGCTTGACGATTGTTTTGGTCAATTTAGGATCTTCTAATTGGTCGCAGATAGCTACACGAAGTCCTGCCTTAACCAATTTTGGCAAATAAATATTGAGGGAATGATGAGGAAACCCAGCCAATGCAGTCTCTGTCTCTGATCCCGATCCTCTCTTAGTGAGGATAATTCCTAAAATCTTAGACGCTCTAATGGCATCTTCACCGAAAGTTTCGTAAAAATCGCCGACACGAAACAATAAACAAGCGTCAGGATATTTCCGTTTGATCTCATTATATTGCTTCATCAAAGGTGTTTCCTTTACTTCTTTATCTGCAGATTTCAATGATATGGTCTAGTTTTGTGGTTACTTTTTAGAAGAGCGAATTTAAAAATTTTGAAGGAATAAATTGTATTCACAAAAATTAATTAATTTTAAGAATAATTAAGATTTGAATTCATTTTTTTTTAAATAGTTTTGCGTGTAATTATTAATCAACATCAACAATGAAAAAATTATTATTAGTAGCTGTATTAGCAATTTTTGGAGTAACAACCTCAAATGCACAAGTAAAGAAAACTGTGAAGAAAGTAGCAGCCAAAAAAGAAGTTGCACCAGCAAAAGTTGATTCACCAAAAGTAGACGGTGCTGGAATGTTTTTCGAAAATGAAACAATAGATTATGGTACTCTCCCTAAAAACGCGGATGGAAAAAGAGAATTTGTATTAGTAAACAATGGGAATAAGCCACTAATCATTTCTAATGCTACAGGATCTTGCGGATGTACTGTTCCAACTTGGCCAAAAGAACCAATTGCCCCGGGAGCAAGAGCTGTTATCGGAGTAAAATATGCCACTGATAGAGTTGGTGCATTTACTAAAACTGTAACCATCACATCAAATGCTGAGGGACAAGCTTCAAAAGTGTTGACCATCAAAGGAACAATTTTAGGTGATGACAACTCGAAAGAAACACCAAAAGGATAATTTTACATATACGTACTAAAAGCTTCCATGCATTTGGAAGCTTTTTTTTTGCCTTTACTTTAAAAAAATCATATGCGTAAACTCGATAATAGTGAACTTGTAAGAAAGTCTATTGAAGATTTTAAGATTGCCCAAAAAACACCTCTTATTCTCATACTCGATGATGTTAGAAGTTTAAATAATATTGGCTCTGTATTTAGAACTTCAGATGCTTTCCTCTTGGAGAAAATTTACCTTTGCGGCATTACAGCTACTCCGCCAAACAAAGAAATCAACAAAACTGCTCTAGGAGCAACAGAGACAGTAGCCTGGGAATACAGGGAAAATGTAGTTGATCTCATACAGAGTTTGAAGAGAGAAAACATCAATGTCTACGCTATTGAGCAAGTACAATCAGCTGTTTTTTTGCAAGACTTTTTAGTAAATAAAGACGAAAAATACGCTGTTGTCTTTGGGAATGAAGTTTTCGGCGTAAACCAGAAAGCAATTGAAGTTTGCGACGGAAGCATCGAAATTCCGCAACTAGGAACAAAACACTCCTTAAACATATCTGTAAGCGCGGGAATAGTTATATGGGATATCTTTAAG
>CANHBE010000127.1 GCA_947458575.1 Flavobacteriaceae bacterium
AAGTCTGGTGATTTCAACGGTTCTCAGTCCATTCCATGCCATAAGGGAAATTATAGCTCTTTCACGTTGGTTTTTGCAAATACGAAGCAGTCGATCACGTTGCTTTTCTGTAAGGCTTTCCTTGTGATATTTTTTTAGTTGGCTCCTCGAAGACCGGACTTTCACTGCAGAAATCTGGCGAAGTGACTGTGTACTGATCAATAATAGACCTTTCTTAACAACTTTTTGCTCTTTGGACAGTTCTTTATCAGAAAAGCCTTGATAAAGGATGGCCCAGTCACAAAAGGTTTTCAAGACGGATTTATAAAGTCTCTTTGTATAATCGGATAGGGAAGGGGAGAGCACAAACTTCTCAGCGGCTCTCTTATTGAACCTGCTAAGATCAGACTCAATACTATTGAAAAATTGGTTTAGAATTGTTGCATAGGTTGCCAGCGACAGATCCCCGCGAAGACGGTCTTGCCTATCGGCCAGAAAGATTTTAACGTAGATATTCGAAATCGGAAGCTTTTTTTCGTTTAGGTCATTTATCAAGTATTCAACCCCTCTTTCTTCAAGGAATCTCCTAAATCGCCTAAGGAAAGATTGTATGGTTAGGCTACATCCATTTAGATACGTTTCCAATTGGGATATAACCGTTCCTCCTTCCTTATAGGTTTTCAGAAACGTTTTGGCGTTAGTCAGATACGTTCCAGCTTTTCCATACTGCTTATGCAACCAGTATTCGTAGTCTAATAAAACTTGAGAGGCTAGGGGAGTAGCCCTCCTTATTTGATTCGACCGCCTGATGAGGTTCAAAATAGTTCAACTACATGGTGAGGAAGAAAATTACAAAATTAATTTGATTACTAAAATATATAAACATATATTTATTTAATGATAACAATTAATATATTTATATACTAAAATATAGATATGAAAACGTTGCGAAAAAACATTGACTTATCGAATGAAACTATTGCGATTCTTCAAATAGAAGCAACCTTAAGCAGCTTCGGATCTCTCAAACCCTTTTTGGAGAAAATAGTGAATGATTTTGCTGCCAAAAGCAGCAAAGGGAGGCCAGAGGTTTATAGTAAGGTTTTGTCAACAAAGAAATCGAATCTATCCCATAAGAAATTATTTGGTGGAAAGCGGAAGAAATTGAAAGGTTGATTTTGTCAAAAACACAACGCATTAAAACAAATACTGTCGAAATTGACTAACGAATACAGATTTTTAGAGTGCGTTGAATACCATTACAAAGTGGCTTATGAAAATTCTAGAATATATAAATTAGATACTCTATTGACACGAAACGCTCAAGGTTGTATAATTACACAAGTGTAAACGCTTACACCATGAAAAGTGAGTTACACGAACACAGGTCGATCTCTGTATTGAACGAGGTCTCAAATCTGGAGAATGGCGGATTTTTTCATGGTTGGTATAGAGAACCATTTATAATGATCTAGGTGGCCATATCACCGAGGCATATGCTCTTATTGAGATTTCCAACGGAATCGTAAAATTCATCTACCCAACTGACCTAAGGTTCACCCAGCCTGATATGACAAAAGAAAAGGCTATTTCAGTTTAGTCACGAATTCCTCTAGCGGAACATCTAGGATAAGCGATATCCTAAATAGCGTATATACGTTTGGAACTTTCTTTCCATTTTCAATATCAGAGAGAGCATGCCTATCAATTGAGTCTTCTTTTGCCTCAAAGTGCTTTAGGCTTATACCCTTGTTAAGTCTTAGTGTCCGGATCCGCTGTCCCAGCGCTTTTGCAAAGGACTTCCTTGATTTGATCGCCATTTAATGACAATCAAAGAATTTAAACAGAACAAAAGGTTAGATAATTGTATAACCAATATATAAGTCTATTAGAAATTGTTGGGCTGGTATCCAAGGCGACAGAAATAGAAAGAAGATTTGGATTACATTGTTCCTTGGTGCAATTCAAATTGCAATAGGAGGGAGGAGCACAAAAATGAAAAGTCGTTTAGAGTAGGTTTAATAATCTGCTTTTGTCTAAATCGCAACTTCTATGAACGAACCATAAGAAAGAAACTGGAATAAAAACATATTTCTTCGTCCAAAAATGTCCCATAGAATCAAAATATATCCGCATACTTTTCTGTGACTTGTGCTGAAACAGTTTCATTTTTATAAAAAGGGTTGTATCTTTATATAACCTAATTTAATGAGAATGAAAAATTCAGAAAACGAATTACGGCAGGTCTTGGTAAAGCAGGGTAAAATCAACGATGGCTTTTTTCATGGATGGTGCAAGGAACCATTTTACAACGAGGATGGCCCATTTATAACTAAAACCTATGCGTTGGTTGAACTCTCAAATGGTGCTGTTGAGCTCTTTGAGCCGTCCATCATTAGGTTTAAAAATCCATACAGGGCAAAGTTTGCTGATTAATCAAAGACCGTCAAAGTTCTCTTCTTACCGCAGAAAAAGTTAGAATTCATTTACTTCAATTAATCAGATGCGACTATACAATGAGCCACTAAAAAGTCTGCTTGATCATCTCGTTGAGGCTTTAATTATTTGTATAGTTCTTAACACATCCATAAAAACAAGTTCTTTCTGATGCTCGGGTAAATCGTACATAGCAAAAGCAATTCGTTCTATTCTATTATCGGCTAAATGCTTTGGTGAATTATTTTTGTACCCTAGAAATTCGTTTGGTGTTACCCCTAGGGCATCCCAAATTTTGATACATTCATCCAGCCCCAAATTCTTTTTTTTGCCCTGTTGAATTTTATAAAAGACTTCTCTACTAACTCCAATATTCTTGGCAATATCATCTACACTAATTCCCCTACGGATTAGTTCTTCCTTTATTCTACTTCCATAGTTCACTGTCATAATTATCCACAAATTGGATATTTTGTCCAATAATGCCGATATAAAATTAGCTATTTTATCCAAATATTGGCTGTTTAAGCCAAATATGATTTAAAAATGGAAATAATTTTTTAAATCGAACTCGGTTGGTGCAAATCATCTTGCCTCTGGGAGTTCACAACGTCCCCCTTAAAACCACACCCCAAAAAACATTAGTAGTTAATAACATTGACATGATTTTCGAATCATGACCGTGTTAATTTTTAGCGTTTTTAGAAGCAAGAATAATTGCAGAATTATTAAGCGGTTTGATATAAAATTATTTCAAAACAAATTTCGAATTCATATGCTCCAACAAACCAAATCATTCTCATTAGAAGTCAATCTTCCATGCTGCGTTGTTCCGGTTGAGCTATTCAATCATTTTGAAGGGGTAGTGAAGAAATCACTTGAACGAAAATTTACAATTCCAAATTATGCCATCAACTTAAGAGAACATTACTCTTTGGGTATTGATTATCCTGCCCATCAGATCAAGCAGCTAATCGGCGCAGACAAAAATTGGAAAATTAACTTTCAGACCACACTCGAGCTAAAAATCTCTAAGCAAACACTTCTTGATCAATATTGCGAATCTCGAATAAAATCTTTCTTGCACTCTAAACAAAAAGTATTTATCGATGCCTACAATTATATCTCCGTCTATTATGCCATTGAAAAGATTCTTATTGAATTGGGCACTGCTCATCTGATAAGATCGATAGATATGTTACGACTATCACCTTTAAAAGCTGCTAATTCTCAAGACGACGATCCTAATTAGAAAGTTTCAAAAAAGATCCCGATAACAACAGATTTTTTGGAATCAAAACTATACATACAGAGGTTTTAAAGATTTATGTTTTGTTTTATTCCGTGTAAAGCAGACTAGGTTAGCGTGCCTTTCAGTAGGGATGAATCGGTCAGACCCCCTTAGAATTTGCTTCTCTACTTTTGAAATCCAACACCTCACGGCGTCTAACACAAACAATCAAAAATCGAAATGGAACGAGTCGAAACACAAGCGAATCCATCAAGGTGTATCAGCAAACACTATCTAATAAAGCGTCCTATTTCGCTTCACCAAGCCCATGACTTTAGACACCCCACCATCGTAAAACCGGCAATGGATTTTTCAGGCGTCAAATATGTGCTAAAAAAAGAAGTCCTTAAAAAGGTCCCTTACAGTTCGTACCGCAACGGAGTTTCTTTGCATGACAGGGGAGAATCAACTCGATGGGCACGCGACTACTTTGATGGATACGAGTACTTGTTATGGGATTCATTGACCCCATATATACAAGGGAAAATCGGAAATATCCATGCACTGCTTGAAGAGAGCATCTCGACAAAAAAAAGTACAGACCCTGATGAACTCCAGCCTCAACTAGAAACACGACTTGAATTCGCATTTAACCAGAAAAAAGTCTATGAACAATTTGGTGGACTGTATAGAGACCGGTATTTCTACCCTGGTGAGATCGAGGTTTACTGCAGGATGCACTCCTTTGTGGTAGAGATTCTTTCTTTGAAGGAGATTGGTCACGACCTTAAGACGGTCTACGCGGCATTTGATCACGTAAAGAATCGCATCCCTTTGTATAATTTCAGAGTCAGCTCATACGAATATTTTTCCGAAAAATTGCTCTACCTCGAGGAGATCGGATTAGAAAAGGGAATAGTACATGGAAACCGTAACATGGAAAAGATCAACAAACTGCTCAATGACTATGTTAAGAAGCAGGTAATCAAATTTTATTGTCAAAACAAACCATGCCTAAAGTATTCCGAAATAACTGAAAAAGTAAATAATGAAATTTCAAAGAGAGGTTTCATCACTATCAGTCTTTCGCTTGTTAAATTATTTCTTAGAGACCCAGAGATTCAAAACTTGTATAAACCCTTCCGTTTGGGAACAGATTGGGTTACTAAATACTACGATCCCTTTCAAGCTCGTCTCCACCCTCAGAATGTACACGACAAATGGGAGATGGACGGAACAGTTCTCCCTTACTACTTTATCCTCGACAGTAAGATAACCCGTGTTTGGTACATCATTATTGTTGACGTGAATTCTCGAAAAATTATTTCATGGGCCGTTGGACTCAATGAGTCGCGCTACCTGATTTTGGAATGCTATAGAATTGCAATCACCTCCTGCAAAGTTCTTCCTGTTGAGTTGGTTCGAGACAATGCAGGCGGTTATGATACTAAGGAGGTATTGGAACTTGAAACCAAGTTGGAAGATTTGAAATGCTTCATTAGACCAGCGAGACCGAAAAATTCAAAGGACAAAGGAACGGTAGAGAAAGTGCATGACATTCTGAATTGCGATCACTTCAGCAAGGACTTTGAACACTTTATCGGAGATCCGTGGAATGCCGAGCGAGAGTTGTACAGAAAGAGCTCCGTTGAAATACGTGAAATGAGAAAAGTAAAAAATGCCTACCCTGCAAGCGAAGCTCCACGAATTATGGAAAGCATAGTGAGTAGCTATAACAATAGAGTATTTTAAATTATTGATATGAGAAATTTAAGCGACAAAGGTTTTTCTCCAAACGAAAGGTTCTCAAGAGGCTCGACAAAGAATGCAATCCAACTTACCAATGGTGACGTCATCAGAGTTGTTGCTGACTATGATAAAATGATTAAAGTCTTAAATATCATGATCCGAATCCAAGACCAGAAAAACTGCGACCGTATAATGTTTTTTACACTCGACAAGGTTTTGGCTGCCAAATTCAATCGAGAGTGGGTGAGGGTCCGTATGATCACGAAGAAACCGGATCACATCTATCTTTTTGAGTCGAAGACCGACACCTATGTTGGATGCGTTGCGCGCGACCTTGAGCCTGCGGGCGACCTTGCGAGCAAAACAGCAGCTGACTGGAAGAGTCACCAAGATTTTCACGAAATGAAAAAGGAACACGAACGGTATCGTCAAGAAAAGTACAATAAAGTTATGGACGGGATTGATCAAGTAAATGCCGTGATCGACAAAGCAGCCTTACCGCCTGAGACATCAGAAACCGGAGGACTGATAATACCCGAGGAAGAGAAACGATTAGAAGCCGAAAGCCAAGAAGAATGCGGGGGAGGAGTTACCGTGCCAGAGGAAGAAACCAAGTCCGAATCAGCTTCAGCAACTGAACAATGCTTCGAAGGAGACTTGGAGGTCGTTTATGTTGAAACACTAACCGACTCCGAAGTTGATTACGAAGAGTTGGAAATTGCTTAATACACACTAACAAAATACCATTATGAAAAAAATAACAATTAAAGATTGGGTGATTCTAAAGACTGAGAATTACAACATTATTACGGAGAAATTGAACAAAGCCCACACTTATGCATTACTCACTTGTATAATTGGCTTTCCTGGTGCCGGTAAAACAACCACATTTAGGAACTATAGAGCGAGCCAACAAGGAAGAGAAGTTGTATACATTTGTCTGGATGTAAGTTTCAACACAAAAGACTTCTACGTGGCGCTCTTGAGAGAACTAGGAGTTCCAGACTATGGGTATGATGTCCCAATAAAATTTCTGGCCACAAAGATTACAGAAACAATCAAGGAGAGGGGAGAACCAGTGCTTATTATTATCGATGATGCGGGACGTTTCACGGCTAAGATGATGGAATGGTTTCAACTTATTTATGATTCTGAAAACTGCGGGCTCGTACTTTCTGGCACGAAAAAATTCAAAGACGATTTTGAGGGCTGGGTGAAACAAAATCGCCTAGGCGTTCCAGAACTGGGATCTCGTATCGATGAGTGGGTAATTTTAAAAGAGCCAACGAAAGAAGAGATGCAAAAAGTTGCGCAAAAAAATGGCGTGTCTGATTCTACAGTGATGGGTAAGTTGCTCAATGAATGCAAAGACTATAGGCGTCTAACTAAAAAGATCATCGAGCTGAGAATTAATCAAGTTAATAATGCCAAACGAGCGAAAGAAGAACAAGGAGTTTCTGCTGAATAGAACAAGTTTTTTATGACAACAGATAATGTATATGTGATGCTTCCGAGGCTTAAGACATTTCGGTTACTAGTAAAGTCAGCCTTAGAAATCAGCAGCAACAAGATAAAAGTTAAGACTGATCAGCAGATTCTTACAAGTAATTTTCAGCCGAAATATTATTTTTCTAAAACAGAACTAAAAAAATTCGATCATTTGCCCTCCAAACTAGCTAAAATGGTAACTGAGGCGGATGTCGACACAACTAGTATTAATACTAAAAAACTGAGAGACCGATTCGGAAAAGGCGAGTGGCGAGGACAAACTCCATTCGGACACAAAAAACATTCAGACGGTTCAATGCGGCCTTGCCACAAAATATTTATAGTCTCCTTTGTCTTCAATACTTTTATTCAAACAAGATCCCTTCTTGTGACTCGTAAAGCATTAGCATCTTTTGGTGTTGATTTAATTGAAAACAGGATACTTCATTTATTGCAGAATGGTGTCTATTGTGGAGTGATGACTCACGGCTTCGAGAAATTGAATTTAGAAAAGATATTTAAACCAGTAGTATCAGAAGCATTGTTTGATTCTGTTCAGA
>CANHBE010000128.1 GCA_947458575.1 Flavobacteriaceae bacterium
ACAGCAGTAATCACGACCGTTATCATCATGATTTTCGCATCCAGACCCATTAGCGATTTCATTTCCAAACATCCATCTTTCAAAATCTTAGCGTTGTGCTTTCTGATGATGATTGGTGTGACGTTGGTTGCAGAAGGATTTCATTTTGAAATTCCTAAAGGGTACATCTACTTCTCAATGGCTTTTGCCTTCCTTGTTGATGTGATCCAAATGAAAACGATCAAACCAAAATCTATTTCGTAAATCAGCACTAATCGGCATCCTGATCTCAGGATTCTAAGTTAACTGGGCCAATACAACTGTTCAAAATCAGAACTTGTAGAAGGTCCAGTTTGTTTTTTTGTTAGCACATGATGGATGATAAAAAGAATAGCGCACTTTGGCGAAAAAAACTGAATTCTAAGATTAAAAAAAGATTCCTCAATCTATGACATCGACTCAATGAAGGATTAAAAACCATAAATTAAAGTTAAAATTAAATCTTTAATAGTATTACTTTTATCTTTGCATCCAAATTTATTAGTCATGGAAGTCTTACTGAGTAATTTTAAAATCCAAGTCAATCCAAAAATCTACGTAAAGGACCCGGAAACCTCAGGATTGGGAAAAAAAATAATACAAAACAGTATCGTGCTTATAGACGAAATTGGTTTTGAAAACTTCACATTCAAAAAACTGGGAGAACGCATCGGGTCAAATGAAAGTTCCATCTACCGCTATTTTGAGAATAAGCACAAACTGATGCTATATCTTTCCTCTTGGTACTGGAGCTGGATGGAATACCGATTGGTTTTTACCACATCCAACATTGTCAATGCTGAAGAAAAATTAAAAAGAGCCATCATCATTATCACAGAGAAAATACTTGACGATCAAGAAACGGCGCATATCAACGAAGCAACTCTGAACAAAATAATCATCACGGAGTTTACAAAAAATTTGCAAACCAAAGAGGTAGATGAAGAAAACAAAGAAGGATTTTTCTTGATTTATAAAAGAATAATCAACCGAATTGTTAGCTATATCAGCGAAGTTAATCCCGAGTATCCTTTTGCGAAAAGCCTGGCATCTTCAGTCGTTGAAGGAAGTTTGCATCAGCATTTCTTACAGAAGCACATCGACACTATTACGGATTGTTCCGATACTGTTTCCCCATCAGATTATTACTTACACTTAGTTCAAAACGTCTTAAGAAAATAAATAATGACACCTCTTCAACGATACTACAATTTGCTGGGACTGGACAAAAAAGACATTGTTCAGTTATTTTTCTATGCAATCTTTGCCGGTTTGATCAGTTTATCTTTGCCGTTAGGTATACAAGCAATTATAAATTTTATTCAAGCGGGAAGAGTCAGTGCTTCCTGGATTGTCCTAATTGTGCTAGTAGTAATTGGCGTCGCTTTAGTCGGTGTCTTATCCCTAATGCAACTCAGAATAACGGAGAACTTGCAGCAAAAGATTTTTGTTCGTTCCTCTTTTGACTTTGCGGCACGATTCCCAAAAATCAAATTTGAAACAATATACAATGTTTATCCTCCGGAAGTTGCAAATCGATTCTTTGATACTATTTCGATCCAAAAGGGAACATCAAAGTTACTTATCGATTTTTCGGCTGCTTTACTCCAAATTTTCTTTGGTATTATTTTGTTATCATTATACCATCCGTATTTTATTTTGTTTGGAATATTATTGGTAATCTTGCTTTATATCATTTTCAAATTCTCTTACAATGTAGGATTGCAAACAAGCTTAAAAGAGTCGCATTTTAAATATAAAGTAGCGAGCTGGTTGCAAGAAATGGCTCGCAACAATTTTAGTTTCCGCAAAGCAATTAACTATGATTATGCCCTTGAAAAAAATAATTCGCTAGTTACAGATTATCTTTCCTATAGAGAAAAACACTTTAAAGTTATACAGAGACAATTTACTCAGTTGATTGTCTTCAAAATGATAATCACAGCATGTTTGTTGTCAATCGGCGGTTATTTAGTGATTACGCAACAAATGAACATCGGTCAGTTCGTAGCTGCAGAAATTATTATTTTGCTTGTGATCAACTCTGTCGAAAAAATAATTTTAGGACTTGAAACTTTGTACGATGTTTTAACTTCTGTTGAGAAAATTGGAAGCATAACCGATATGGATTTTGAAGAAGAATTTAAAACTGAGATAGACTACTGCTTTACCAATATTGAACTTGAAACAGAAAATTTAAAATTTCGCTTCCCCGGAACAAAAAATGATGTTTTAAAAGCTATTACCTTAAAAATTAGCCAAGGTGAAAAAATATTCCTTGACGGTGAAAACGGATCGGGAAAAACAACATTAATTAGAGTCTTATCCGGACTACTGCAACCAACCTCTGGAATATTACTCGTAAACGACGACTCTTTTAGAAGAATCAATCTCGAACAGTACCGTTCTCAGATTGGAACCATTCTTCATGGAGAGACACCTTTTGAAGGCACTGTTTTGGAAAATATAACTTTTAATGATCCAAATGTAACAGATGATGATTTGCGATGGGCAATTGATGCCGTGCAACTTGGCGGTTTCATCAAATCTTTGCCTGAAGGATTAAACACTAAGATATTTCCTGAAGGCAAACAACTTTCATCATCAAACGCCAGGAAAATTCTATTGGCGAGAAGTGTCATCCACAAACCTAAAATATTGTTCTATGAATACCCAACGGACAATATGGATGAAGATGTAGCAAATGAGGTTATCGACTACATTATGTCAGATAAACATAAATGGACAGTTATTGTCTCGTCAAAAAATGAGCGCTGGAAAAGTCAATGTAGCAGACAGATTACGATGGCAGATGGTAAAATTGTAAAGGATTTAAAGAAATAGTATCATGCTGAATATCTCACAAAATAATATCTTAGATAAGAAGCTCGAAAAATATTCGACGGTTAAGAGCTTAATCAACAGACCCTACTATAAGGTTCTAAATCGAATTATTATTGTTACATCGTTTATAGTTTTGATCTTTCTATTCTTGCCATGGACACAAAATATTGCGGGCAGCGGTTCGGTAACCACATTAAAGCCGAATCAAAGGCCACAGACTATTCAAACTGTGATTTCTGGTAGAATAGAGAAATGGTATGTTAAGGAAGGTGACTATGTTCGAAAAGGAGACACCATTCTTTTCATTTCAGAGATCAAGGAAGACTATTTCGATCCAAACTTAGTAGGAAACACCAAGAATCAGGTTGAAGCAAAAAAGAAATCTGTTGAATCTTATGGATCGAAAGTTACCTCATTGGCTAATCAAATTGAGGCAATCGAAAACGAACGAAAGTTGAAATTGGAGCAAGCTGACAACAAAATCAAACAAGCTGTATTGAAAATAAAGACTGATAGTATCGATTTGGAAGCTGTCAAAACGCAACTTAAAATCGCGAGAACGCAATTTAATCGTTCCACCCAATTAAACAAAGAAGGTTTAAAACCAGTTACTGATGTTGAAGAAAAAAGACTGAAACTTCAGGATGCAGAAGCCAAAATTATCTCACAAGAAAACAAATATCTCACGAGCAAAAATGAATATATCAATGCTCGAGTAGAAATTGGAAGAATTAGAGCTGAATACAACGAGAAAAGATCGAAAGCAGAAAGTGATCAGTTTACAGCTTTAAGCAATCAATATGACACGGAAGCACAAGTAAATAAATTGCAAAACCAGTTTGTTAATTACAGCATTCGAAATGGTATGTACTACATTAAAGCTCCTCAAACCGGTTATGTCAATCGAGCTTTGCAAGCAGGATTGGGTGAAAATATAAAAGAAGGAACGCCTATCGTGAGTATCATGCCCGCAAACTATGAAATTGGTGTTGAAACTTTTGTCGATCCGATCGATTTGCCGCTCATTCACAAAGGCGAGAGAATTCGCGTTTGGTTTGATGGTTGGCCGACGATTGTTTTTTCTGGATGGCCCGATATGTCTTATGGTACTTTTGGAGGTAAAATTGTGGCAATTGAAAATTTTATTAGTGAAAACGGCAAATTTCGAGTACTGATTGCACCCGACAAAGACGATATTCCATGGCCCAAGCAACTTAGTATTGGAGCAGGTGCAAGGTCAATTGCCTTGTTAAACAACGTTCCGGTTTGGTTTGAAATATGGCGAACACTAAACGGGTTCCCACCGAACTACTACACTCCAACATCAAAAGAATCAAAAGATACCAAAGAAAAGAAATAATGAGATTTTCATTTTTTGTTTTACTACTTTTTACCTTAAACTTATTCGGGCAAAATACTGTTCCGACCGAATATACCTACAATGAATTTCTGGGTCAGGTAAAAAAGTTTAACCCGTTGGTAAAGACTGCAAACCTCGAAATTAGTATGGCACAAGCAAACTTATTGCGCGCGCGTGGTAGTTTTGATCCAAAAATTGAAGTCGACTTTTCAAAAAAACAATTTAAGGATAACGAATATTATTCGTTTCTAAATGGGAGTTTTAAAATTCCAACTTGGTACGGCATTGAAGTAAAAGCCGGATTTGACAATAGCGAGGGTGTTTTTCTAAATCCAGAAAACACAATGCCAAATCAAGGATTAACTTCTTTGGGAATTAGTATTCCGTTAGGTCAGGGACTTTTTATCAATCAAAGAATGGCCGATCTCAGGAAGGCAAAATTGCAAGTTAGATTGAGTCAGGCTGAGAGAAAACTCAGTGCAATCGCAGTACTTTATGATGCTTCTGTTGCCTATTTCAATTGGAAAAGAAGTTTCAGCGAAGTGAAATTGTATGAAAACTATGCAAAAAATGCAAAAATACGATTCGATGGTGTCAGATCTTTAATTTTGCAAGGTGACAAACCTGCAATTGATAGTGTAGAAGCCGGAATCATCCTAAGAAATCGTTTGTTGAGTCTGGAAGATGCAAACTTGAAACTCGCAAAAGCCAAACTAGAATTAGCAAACTACTTGTGGTTGGAAAACACAATTCCAGTTGAACTTTCTGATAATTTAACACCGGAAGAAAATCTCGAAAATACTATTCAAGAAACGCTGCGAACAAATGATTTGCTCAATACAAACTTCTCGATTACCGGTCATCCAAAAATCAATGCACTTCAAAACAAAGTTGACATCCTCAATGTAGACCGTAGGTTGAAGGCCAATAGTCTTTTGCCACGAATTGATCTTGGCTACACCTATCTTTCAGAGCCCAGTGCTTTTGACAATTACCGATTTGAAGATTATAAGGTTGCTATGAACTTCTACTTTCCACTATTTCTCCGAAAAGAACGCGGTGATTTGAAATTGGCAAAGTTCAAATTACAAGAAACCCAATTCGCTTTGGAACTGGAAAAAGTGCAACTCACAAACAAAATCAAAGCACAACAAACCGAAATTCTGTCTCTGCAGAAACAAAGAATATTTATCAAAGAATTGGTAACCGATAACGGCACCATGCTCTCTTCCGAAGAGCGACTTTTTTCTTTCGGTGAAAGTTCAATGTTTCTTATTAACACCAGAGAAAACAACCTAATCACAGCACAACTGGCAGCCATTGCCCTCGAAAACAGGTATTACATATCCAATTCAGAGCTGTATAGAGTTATGGCAAATCCTGATTAATTTTCTTGACTGCTTTCAAGCTTATCACGTTATCAATCTTTATTTTTCTGGAGTTAAATACTTACTTTTACCACTTCAATTACATATAATGATTATCCAAAAAACAAGAGAAGAAATTGAATTAATGCGTGAAAGCGCACTTATTGTCTCTAAGACATTAGGTATGATTGCGAGTGAAATCAAACCGGGTGTAACGACTTTGTATCTCGACAAACTAGCCGAAGAATTTATTCGTGACCACGGAGCGGTTCCCAGTTTTCTCGGACTATACGGATTTCCAAATTCTCTATGCATGAGCCCAAATGCGCAAGTGGTACACGGTATTCCTAATAACAAACCCTTAGAAAGCGGCGATGTCATTTCTGTAGATTGTGGTGCATTCAAAAATGGCTATCATGGAGACCACGCGTACTCTTTTGAAATTGGTGATGTTGATCCTGAAACCAAGAAATTGCTTCAAGTCACGAAAGAATCACTTTATGTCGGAATACGTGAATTTAAAGCTGGAAATCGTGTTGAAGATGTAGGTAATGCCATTCAAAAGTATACAGAAGCCCACGGATATGGTGTTGTTCGTGAACTTGTTGGTCATGGATTAGGTCAAAAAATGCATGAAGATCCGGAAATGCCCAATTACGGGAAACGAGGTCGTGGTAAACTTTTTGTTGAAGGCATGGTCGTTGCGATAGAACCTATGATCAACATGGGAACACGAAATATCAAGCAACTAAAAGACGGCTGGACTATCCTCACAGCGGATGGTAAGCCTAGTGCACACTTCGAACATGATGTTGCCATCATTGATGGAAAACCGGAATTATTATCCACTTTTGGATACATCTACAAAGCATTAGGGATTGAAAGTAACGAGGAAGATGAATTTCGTAGAGAGGCACTAGTTTTATAATGAAAAAACTTTTTAAGTTTATATTAAATACGATACCGAGGCCCATCCTCATTCGACTGAGTTACTGGGTCAGACCAATTGTAGCATTTTTACTAAAGGGCGACAATTTTACTGATCCTATCGATGGTAAAAGTTTCCGAATGTTTCTCCCCTATGGCTATGGGAATCAGCGAAATAATGTACTATCACCCAGTACGCTCTCACTCGAAAGACATCGACTGTTGTGGTTGTATCTCAGAAACGAAACCGACTTTTTCACGTCAGAAAAAAGAATTTTACATTTTGCACCGGAACAAGCATTTTACAAGAGGTTTAAAAAGCAAAAAAATCTAGATTATACCACAACAGATTTGATTTCGCCCTTGGCTGATGTTAAAGCCGACATTTGTAATTTGCCTTTTGAAGACAATACATACGATGTAATCCTTTGCAATCATGTTTTAGAACATATTCCTGATGATACTAAAGCCATGCAGGAACTTTACCGTGTGCTGAAGCCGGGTGGAATGGGAATTTTCCAAATTCCTCAAGACTTGAGCCGAGCGACAACTTATGCAGACGACTCGATCACCGACAGAAATGAACGAGCCAAAGTTTTCGGGCAATATGACCACGTAAGGGTGTATGGGAGAGATTACTTCGATAAGTTGAGAAGCTGTGGTTTTATTGTGGATGAAGTCGATTACACCTCAACCATAAGTGCCGAGGATATCAGAAGATATTGTTTGGCTAAAGGCGAAATAATACCGGTTTGCTCGAAAAAATAATCCCTTAGAAACGTTAACTTCGTTGTGGATTTGTTGGTTTTTTTATTACATTTATTTCCTTAAAAATCTTGCGATGAAAAAAATACTATTCTCGTCTATATTGCTTCTCACTGCGATAGTTACGGTTTTGGCTCAAGTG
>CANHBE010000129.1 GCA_947458575.1 Flavobacteriaceae bacterium
AGAAATTGTTTATGAAAACGCCTTTTCCGCTCAGTAATATCAAAACGGATCATAAGCGTGGTATTCTGGATGTGCTTCCCAATTTCTCACAAATGTACCGAATCGAAGTCTCAGATTTTATGGGAAATGTGACTAAGATTTTAATCCCCGTTGAGTATGCCTTTGAGTCTCCGACAATTAAAGCAGAAGATCTTAAAACACCCTATTACTTGAAAGCCGCAACAGATAACATATACGAAAAAGACGGTATGGAAGTATTTTTTCCAGCCAATACTTTCTATGATGATTTCTATTTAAAGTTTGCTGTTAATGGCAATATCATGACCGTTCACGATGACAATATACCGGTTCATCGCAATTTCAAGGTTTCGATAACAGATCCATCCGTTGCGAATCATGATAAGACTTTCATTGCATCAATAAAAGGAGGTCGAAAGCAGTATAATAGTACGAAATTCGCCAATAGTACATTTTCCACTTTCACAAAAAATCTCGGCCAGTTTACTTTAGCAGTCGACACCATTGCTCCCAAGATTTTTAATGTAAACTTACATGAAGGGAAATCGTTGAAAGAAAAGAAAGTCATTTTCAAAATAACCGATGACTTGTCCGGTATCAAATCCTACAATGGCTTTATCAATGAGAAGTGGGTTCTACTCGAGTACGACGCTAAAACAAATCGCTTGATTTATGAGGTTGATGATTCTGAATTGGCGGAAGGGAAAAATGATTTAAAATTAACTGTGGCCGATAATCTTGGAAATTCTGCTATATTTGAAACGTCATTTTTTCGAAGCAAACCAAAATAAATTGATACTATTGAGAACTAAAGGTGCTAAGCTATCGCTATTCTTTTTCTTTTTTGCACTCATCACATACGCGCAAACAGCACGTGTAAAAGGTATAATCCTAGATGAAAAAAATCAACCGGTCAGCGAAGTTAATGTCGACGCAGAAGGACGTAATACCAAGTCTAATGCAAACGGATATTACGAACTCTCCATTCCCGCCAACAAAAAGATTCAGTTGATTTTCACACATGTGGCGCTCAAAAAGAATACGGTTACTTTGCAACTGAAACCGAATGAAGACTACGAGTTTAATATAGTTTTAAATGACCGAGCGGAAGGATTGGGAGAAGTGGTCGTGATTGCCAATAATAGAAAACGTATTCAAGGATTGGTAACTATAGAACCACAAATCATTAGAAGAATACCAGGTGCAAACGCGGGAGTTGAAAATTTGTTGAAGTCACTACCAGGGGTCAGCTCGAATAATGAATTGTCCACCCAGTACTCGGTTCGTGGCGGTAATTATGACGAGAATTTAGTGTATGTCAACGAGATCGAAGTTTATCGCCCGTTCCTTATTCGATCAGGACAGCAAGAGGGTTTGAGTTTTACCAATACTGATTTGGTTCAAAATGTAGATTTTTCCGCCGGCGGATTCCAGGCGAAGTTTGGTGACAAATTGTCTTCGGTGCTAGATATTACCTATCGTCGACCCACAAAATTTGGAGCATCTCTCGATGCGAGTTATTTAGGAGGTTCTATTTCTGTTGCAGCGGCGTCAAAGAATCAAAAATGGGCTGCCATTACCGGCGTTCGGTATCGAGATAATAGTTTGTTGGTTGAAAGTCAGGAAACGTCCACCAATTTCAGGCCTACATTTGCGGATGTACAATCCTATGTTACTTATACGCCATCCACTAAATGGCAGTTCAGTTTCTTGGGTAATATTTCGCAAAATAAATACAACTATGAGCCTTTGACACGCCAAACGAATTTCGGGACCATTTCACAGCCTATTGCACTTCAAGTAGTTTATGACGGTCAGGAGAAGGATTTGTACGATACCTATTTTGGAGCACTCAAGGCGACATACAAAGTGAATGATAATTTTACACTGAAATGGATTGGTTCTGCTTATCACACTTTAGAACAAGAATATTTTGACATTTTTGCTCAATACGCCTTAGGTGAAGTGGACGGGAATATAGGCTCCGAAACTTTTGGTGATGTGACCTTTAGTCGAGCTATTGGAACACAGCTCAATCATGCGCGAAACGACCTTGATGCGCTGATTGTCAATACAGAGGTGAAAGGGTTTCACGATGTGAAAAAGCATCAAATTGAGTGGGGTTTTAAATATACTCGTGAAGATATTCGCGATCGAATTGTCGAGTGGGAAGTGATTGACTCGGCTGGTTTTTCCTTGAATCCTCCCATACTTCCGCCTCGCTTTGAGTTTCCATCTGCCGGCGATTATAGTGATGTTTACACCGGTCCATTGGCACCGTATCAAAGCGTTAGAGCTAAAAATTTCGTCACCATTGATAGACTTTCAGGTTATGCACAATGGAGTCTAAAAGATAGAATAGGCAACAGTGATGTGTGGTATAATGCCGGATTTAGAGCGCATCAATGGCAGGTCTCGGGAGACAACCTCAAGTCTGATAGTCAAATTGTTATTAGTCCTAGAGCGCAATTTGCCATCAAACCCGATTGGGAGTGGGATATGCTATTCAGACTCTCGGGAGGCTTTTATTATCAGCCACCTTTTTACAGGGAATTGCGCGACCAATTCGGTGCTGTAAATCCGTCAGTTAAAGCGCAATCTTCTTTTCATATAGTCGTGGGTAACGATTATAGCTTTAAGATGTGGGATCGACCGTTTAAGATGGTTACCGAAGCTTATTACAAATCACTTACAGATGTCAATCCTTACACTATCGAAAATGTTAGAATTAGGTATGCTGCAAATAATAATGCGACTGCCTTCGCTCAAGGTTTTGACTTTCGCTTGAATGGTGAGTTTGTGCCAGGGACGGAATCTTGGTTTAGTTTCAGTTACTTGAAAACAAAAGAGAATACCGACAATCGGGGAGATATTCCGAGACCAACAGACCAGCGACTGAAGTTTGCCATTTTATTTCAAGATTATATGCCGAACATTCCCAGTTTGAAAATCTATTTGAATTTAGTTTACAATACCGGTTTACCGGGCGGTTCTCCCTCATATGCTGATCCGTACATTTATCAATCTCGTTTGCGCGACTACAGAAGAGTAGATGCCGGCTTTAACTATGTGTTGACAGAGAAAAATGCCAAACGAAGAGAAGGGCATTGGTTGAAAAAATTCCAAGAGTTTTCTGTTGGTTTTGAAATATTCAATATGTTCAATAACCAGAATGCGATTACTAATACGTGGGTGCGAGATGTCTATTCTAAGAATCAATATGCTATTCCGAATTTCCTGACAACTCGTGTTTTCAATTTGAAGCTTTCCATTAGAATATAGATTTTATTTGTACTTTTAACCATCAAACCATTGTCAATGAAAAGTTTTTTAAGAATCATAACGCTACCGCTTGTTGTTCTTTTTTTGAGTTGCAATAAAGAAAAGGAAAAGCCAAAAGTTATATACGAGAATCCTGTCAAAACAGAAAAGCCGGCTAAAACTGATACCATATCAGTAACAGTGGTAGACTTACCGGTACAGATGTATGGGACCAACTTCCTACTTTTCCCGGTTGGAGAATTGCGTTCAGTGGGATCAAGTTACGATGGTGCATCCAAAAGCAGTCAACTGAGTTATAAAGTTTCGAATTACAGCGAGTTCCAACTGACAGGTTTTATTCGAAATATTAAGTTTCAGCAGGTCGGAAAGGATTCTATAACATCGCTGACCGACAAGAATGTATTAATCCAAAGTGTCACCTATTTAAAAAGTGTGGCAGATAAAACAAAACAACAGATTTTAGTTTATGAACTCGAGGATATGGATACCAATAAAGATATTCGGCTCGACGATCATGACATCAAATCGCTTTATCTCAGTGATATTTCAGGGAATCGCTTTACGAAGATTTCGGTTGATTTTCACGAATTAGTTGATTGGAATTTGGTTGAATCCTTGAATAGACTTTATTACAGAACCATTGAAGATACGAACAAAAATGGTGCATTTGAAAAGAATGACAAATTGCATTATTATTATGTTGACCTGACTCGTAAAGAGTGGGCGTCAATCGAGTATTTTCCTGATTGATTTTCTTTAAATCAAGATATCACTCTCGAGATCCGATTTTTCAATCTCAAAATCAAATCCCAACCGCTTTACCAATTCAATAACTAGGTTTTTATACCAGTTTTCTGACTTGGGATGAATGTATATCTTTTCAATTAATTGGTCGATATCAACATCTATTTTTAGTCCGTTGTCGATGATCAAATTGTGTTTGCTAACATCAGAGATGATTCGGATTTCTTTTTCATATTGAAAACTCTTACGCTTGAAGAGAAAGGGAAAGAATGCATGATTGAAGGGAATATATTCTTTCTTGTAGTCGATATAATTAACCTCGCCTATATGTTGCTCGTACTTCTTTTCCATCTCCAATGCTTTTTGCATCCTTCCTAATGTCGATTGGATAGCCAAGCCTTCATTTTTTTGAGTAAATATTTGCCACATGGCGAATGATTCATATTCGTTGAGATGCCAACTGCTGATTACGACATTCTTGCGACGCGTCTTGTAGAAGTCTAAGAAATCCGGGTTATCGATGCATAATTTTTTAATCTACTCAAAAGTGGGTTCACTGAAAGTACCTTCATACTGATCTTCAAATTTATCCGATCGTGACATAAATAGCTGTCGGTTTAAAAGCAAATCGACAAACTTCGACAAGTCTAAATACTTCCAAACAATGGTATTGGAATCGATGGGTAGTTTGATATTGTTGTCGATCAAGTACATTTTTTATGTTCTTAGTTTTCGAACGACTGCATATTGACCAGTTTGTTGTACGTTCCGTTTAAGGCCATCAAGTATTCATGACTACCTTGCTCGACTATCACACCTTTTTGCATAACGACAATCACATCTGCTTTTTGAATCGTTGACAAGCGATGCGCAATAACAATCGAGGTTCTGTTTTGCATCATGTTTTCCAAAGCAAGTTGTACCAATTTTTCACTTTCAGTATCAAGTGCCGAAGTGGCTTCATCAAGAATCATAATCGGTGGGTTCTTTAAAACGGCTCTTGCAATGCTCAACCGCTGTTTTTGACCACCAGAAAGTTTATTACCGCTGTCGCCTATATTGCTGTAAATACCATTGGGAAGTGCACTCACAAATTCGTAGGCATTGGCAATTTTCAATGCTTCGACAATTTCTTCATCTGTAGCATCTAATTTTCCTAAGGCAATATTCGCTTTGATTGTGTCATTAAACAAAATGCTATCTTGAGTGACTAAGCCCATCAAGGCGCGCAAATTATGAAGGTCGATGTCTCTGATGTCATTTCCGTCGATGGTAATGCTTCCTGTATTCACATCATAGAAACGCGTAAGTAAATTGGCAATTGTGCTTTTCCCGCTCCCGGATTGACCAACCAAGGCAACGGTTTGTCCTTTTTTTATATCAAGAGAGAATTCTTTCAAAACGGAATCGTCCTGATATTTGAACGATACATTTTTTAGGGAAATAGTATCTTTAAATTCACGCACTGGAATAGCATTTTCTTTTGAAGTAATAGGATTGTGTTGCTCCAAGATTTCCAATACGCGTTCAGCGGCCGCATTCCCACGCTTTACGCCGTAAGATGCTTTAGAAATGGCTTTGGCCGGAGTTAAAATATTGTAGGCCAACCCCATATAGGTAATAAATGCGGCACCTTTCAATGTTTTTTCAATCAAAACCATGTGGCCGCCGTACCACAATAGGATGGCGATAACCATAATTCCCAAAAACTCACTCATCGGCGAAGCCAAATTTTGACGATTACCAATACTATTGGATAATTTAAAATAACGACCAGTCGATTCTTGAAAGAGCTTCCCAAAGTACGACTCAGCATTGTAACCTTTTACAACCTTTAATCCACCTAATGTTTCCTCTATCGTCGACAGAAAAACACCTTGTTCCTGCTGCGCTCGTGTTGATTTTTTCTTGAGCTGCTTTCCGATAAGCGAAATAATGTAGCCGGATATAGGAATGAAAACAAAGACAAAAACTGTCAGTTTTACACTGATTGAGAACATGGCAATAATCGTAAATAGTATAGTCAGCGGTTCTTTGACAATCAACTCTAAGATTGACAATAACGACGCTTGTACTTCCGAAACGTCACCTGCGATTCGTGAGATTGTATCTCCTTTTCGCTTTTCCGAGAAAAAGGCAAGAGGCAGCTCTATCGTCTTCTTGTACATGGCATTGCGCATGTCACGTAAAATTCCATTTCTTAGGAATGTGATGAAAAACATGGCAAAATAGTCGCACAAGTTCTTCAAGAGAAAAATAGAAATAATGCCGACGACCAAAATCGACAAAGTTGTTCCGATGCCATAAACTTCTGTCGTCATGGTCAGATAATAATTTAGATAATCCCCCAAGTATTTTTTCAAACTGAAAATGCCCTCGTAAGTCGGCAACTCATAGATCTTACTGGCTTGTCCGAAGAGTACATCCATCATCGGCATCAACGCCAAAAAGGAAAGCGTACCAAAGAAAGCATACAAGACGTTGAATAAGATATTTAGGTACGCGTATTTCTTATACGGCAGGATAAATGGAATTATTTTTCTGAAATTATTCATTAGATAATGCTGAGGTCCGTAAGGATATTTTTAATCTTCCCATCGAGAACAGCTTCAATTTCAGGTGCATTTTCGGCAGCATCCAAATCGGCATTGACACTCACATAAAATTTGATTTTTGGTTCTGTACCGCTCGGCCTTGCTGCAATCTTGGCGCCGTCTTCTGTATAGTAAATCAAAACGTCTGATTTCGGAACATGAAGCATTTCTTCCTGACCGGTCAACATGTTTTTGGCTACAGATTTTTTGTAATCTTCCAGCATGACTACGCGTTGCCCATTGATTTCTTTTACTGGATTTTCGCGCATATCAATCATCATTTGATTGATTTCACGTAAGCCGTCAATTCCTTTCTTAGTTAAAGAAACCAAATATTCCTTGTAAAAACCATGATCTACGTATAAATTCAATAGTTCTCGATACACCGAACTTCCATTGGCTTTGGCTTGTGCTGCAATTTCACAAACCAATAATGTGGCTGCAACAGCATCTTTATCTCGAACCGCATCACCAACCATGAAACCGAAGCTCTCTTCGCCGCCACCAATAAATTCCAGTTCAGGGAAGTCTTTGATAAATTTCGCAATCCATTTGAATCCCGTCAGACCAACCTTACATTCTACATGATAAGCATCAGCCAAAGCAAGCATCATTGGCGTAGAAACGATCGTCGAGCCAATAAACTGTTTTCCATTAATCTTGCCTAGACGCTTCCATTGTTCGAGCAAAAAGGCAGTCATCAAAACCATGGTCTGGTTGCCGTTGAGTAAAGTCATTTTTCCTTCGGTATTTCGAAC
>CANHBE010000130.1 GCA_947458575.1 Flavobacteriaceae bacterium
ATAAAAAACAATCCAATTAAATCAAGAGGTTGGAGATTTATTTTGTCTAACGAATTGATGTTTCGCATAACTTCTTCTTCTAGATTTTTGATAATTGGAATTGAAGTCAATAATGCTGACAAATAAAGAGGAATTCTAAACAAAAGGCAGCTGTTTAATACATCTATAAAGCGTGTTTTCGAGTTAATCACTTTTCCATAGATAAATAGAATTAGCGCTATCAAAATAATTACGATACTATTTTCTTGTACAGCAATTTGAAAAGTCATTCCAGAACGGAGATGAACATCCAATAGACCATCATAAGTAATACCCAAAGTTGACGCAATTAAGCAACCAACAATTGAAGAAAGAACACCAACAACCAAAAGCTGTTTTTCAGAGAATCTTGTATATGGATTTAAGATTATTTGCCAATTCATATTATTGGATGGTTTTAAGTTGATTAATTTTCTCAATTAGATCGTCCATCTTATTTCGCATTGTCGGATAGGAGTTCCCTGCTTGTTTAGCCATTTCTTTTATACTTCCGCTTGAGAGAAAGAAATCAAGGATAAAATCTTGTTCTTCTCTTGTTAGTTTAAAGTAAAATGGCAAATCATATTTTCCGTTAATTTCTGTGGCGCAATTAGAGCATTTCATCTGACTAACTACCAAGGAATTTTCGCAACTTGGACAAACAATAGGAAGCTTCATTTTAATAAAGTTAAAATATTTTTTAACAAAATTAAAAAATTAATTAGAAAAACAAATAAAAATTATAGAATATTGAGTTAGCAAACAGAATTGTCATGTTAAGTGACACTGATAAAACAGTAATAAGGTTAGATATATTTCGATCAAAAACTCCCGCGGTTTACATACCTAACATGGAAGTAACGGATAGATCAAATATGCGAACTGACGTTATCAAAATAGGATTTTCCTTAAGCTTTTCCTTTTAAATAGTGAAGTTTCTATCAACATTTGGAAGTGAAAGTTACAGCCGTTTTTGAATTAAGGAGAAGAAAACAACCTTCAATGATTTTGGAAGTAAAGACAAATAAAAAAATTCCAAATTCCAATAGATTGGAATTTGGAATTTTTTACTTGTAACCCCAAAAGGCGATTTGCCTGATTATTTTGTTTCCTCTGATTTTTTGTCAGCCGGTTGGTCGTCTTTTGCAGCATTTTTGAATTCTTTGATTCCGCTACCTAAGCCTTTCATTAATTCCGGAATTTTTTTTCCGCCGAAAAGCAGCAAAACCACTGCTAATATGATCAGGATTTCCGTAACACCAAATCTTCCCATGTTAATATAATTTGTTGCCGAAGCAAAATTGTTAAATAAGTTCGTAGCAAAGATATACAGAATTATCCAAAGATTTTCCCAGACGGCAAATATTTATGATGTGTCAACGTTAGGTAAAGATTACGTGCACAATGCTTACAACGCAATAGCTCTTTACATTAATTTCTATATTTGCGTCCTAATTACAAAGTATGTCAGAGAGAAGACACAAGCGTCAAATTATCAAGAAGAAGCTTTTCACAAAAAACCGATTGGTTATTTTGAACGAAGATTCTTTTGAAGAGATTTTTTCTTTGAGATTAACGTTGATGAATGTATTTGTAGTAGCGTCTATCGGTGCAATCTTAATTGTAATCACAACTACTTTTATTATAGCTTTTACTCCTCTGCGTGAATTCATCCCGGGTTATGCCTCTGATGAACTTAAACGTAATGCAACTCAATTGGCACTAAAATCAGATTCGCTCTCCAATTCGATTAAGAAAAATGAAGCTTATTTAGCGTCAATAAAAAAAGTGCTGATAGGTGATTTAGACCACGCGAAGTTGAGTAAAGATTCTATATATGCCGCTGAAACGGTTGATCAATCCAAGGAAGACAAACCAAGTAAAGCAGAACTCCAATTGCGTGATCAAGTTGCTCAAGAAGATAAGTATAATCTTTTCGAGAAAGCACAACCCAAGGTCAGTAGTGTACTTTTTCCTCCGGTTAAAGGTTCCATCACAGAGAGATTTGATTTGCGAAAGAAACATTTTGCGGTTGATATCGCCCTACCAAAAGACACTCCAATAAAGGCTGTTTTAAACGGCTCGGTAATTTTTGCCGATTGGACACCGAGTACAGGAAACGTTATTATAATTAGACACAACAATGGCTTTTTATCTGTATACAAACACGCAGCTTCATTGACAAAAAACCAAGGAGATGTTGTGAGAACCGGAGAAGTTGTTGCACTAGCAGGCTCGACAGGAAAAGAATCAACCGGAGTACATTTGCATTTTGAGTTGTGGAAAGATGGATACGCGATTGATCCAACTCAATTTATCGAATTTGAATAAGGCAAACATGTCAATAAAGTCAATTGCAGCAAAACTATTTGCAAGCTACATATACAAGAAAACGCAACGCTGGTCGAGGAATCCGATAGCAACGCAACAGCGTGTATTTGATCAACTACTGAAATATGGAAAGCAAACACATTTCGGTAAAGATCACCACTTTGATGCTATTAAGTCGCACGAAGATTTCACGAAACTTGTTCCGATTCGAGATTACGAGGGTTTGAAGAATTATGTGACCAGAATCGTTGATGGAGAGACAGATGTTCTTTGGCCGGGAAAACCGCTCTATTTTGCCAAAACTTCCGGGACAACTTCTGGAGCGAAGTACATTCCAATTACGAGAGAATCTATGCCGTACCATGTTGAGGCTGCTCGAAATGCAATTTTACATTACATACACGAGACAGGAAACGCAGATTTTGTTGATGGAAAAATGATTTTTCTACAGGGAAGTCCAATTTTAGAACATAAGAATGGAATTCAGTTTGGTAGGCTTTCCGGAATCGTAGCGCATTATGTTCCGCAATATTTGCAAAAGAATAGACTTCCGTCCTTAGAGATAAACTGTATAGAAGATTGGGAGGAAAAAGTTGATGCGATCGTTGAGGAAACAATTAATGAGAACATGACTGTAATTTCAGGTATTCCTTCTTGGGTTCAAATGTATTTTGAAAAGCTGAACCACAGAGCTCAGAAGCCGGTTGGGCAGTTATTTAATAACTTCAATCTGTTTATCTACGGAGGCGTAAATTATGAACCTTATCGAGCTAAATTTGAAAGTTTGATCGGAAGAAAAGTCGATAGCATAGAGTTGTTCCCTGCCTCGGAAGGCTTTTTTGCTTTTCAAGATTGTCAGTCTGACAAGGGAATGTTGTTATTGTTAAATTCAGGTATCTTCTACGAATTTGTTAAGGCCGACGAATTCTACAATGAAAGTCCAAGGCGATATACTATCGGTGAAGTTGAATTGGGTATCAATTACGTTTTGATCATCTCTACAAATGCAGGACTTTGGGCTTATAATATTGGCGATACTGTGCAGTTTACATCACTAAAGCCATATCGAATAGTGGTATCTGGAAGAATTAAGCATTTTATCTCTGCTTTTGGAGAACACGTGATTGGAAAAGAAGTGGAACAAGCGATTCAGGATGCCTCCACGGGTAAGAACATTCAGATTAATGAGTTTACTGTAGCTCCTCAAATAACACCTACTATTGGCTTGCCTTATCATGAGTGGTTTATCGAATTTTCGGAAGTTCCGCATGATATGGAAGCTTTTGCCAATGCGATCGACGATTCGATGAGAAGACAAAATGTTTATTATGATGATTTAATTCGGGGCAATGTCTTACAGAGGCTAAAAGTTACAAAAGTGGCGAAGAATGGTTTTCAAGATTATATGAAGTCGATAGGAAAATTAGGTGGACAAAACAAGACTCCGAGACTCAGTAACGATAGAAGTATTGTCGACAAACTACAAATTATTAAAAAATGAGCACAACACTATTGTGGAGTATAGTCATCTGTCTCTGCTACCAAATCAATATTGCTCAAATTTCAGGAAAGGTTATCGATAAAACCACAAAAGAAGGAATTCCTTATGTTAGTATTTGGATAGAAAACGGAAGTAATGGCACTAACGCAGAAGCAGATGGTAAATTTACTTTGCTTACCTCTGAAAGTAAAAGCACCGTTATATTCTCGGCTTTAGGATATGAAAAGAAAATTTTACCCGGCTCAAGAGAGATGATTGTAGAATTAGAACCAACAGCGATAGAATTAAGTGAAGTTGTTGTCGTCAAGAAATATGGGACCAAACAAATAGAAATTGGGGAAACGGAGAATTCGTTGTTGCAGGCTTATGAAAACGGACCGAGAATCGGAATAAAGTTTTTTCCATATATAGAAAAATACAAGAAGACGAAGTTTATTAAGCAAGTGGTTTTAAACACGGATTGCAGGATTCAAGAGGCGATTTTAAAGATACACCTTTATAAGGTTAACCAAGATGGTTTGCCGGGCGAAGAGCTCATGAACAAAGATTTTGTAGTGTCGGTTAATAAAGGCGTCAAAAGAACAGCTTTCAATCTTTCAAATTTCAACTTACTCATGCCAAAAGAAGGTATTTTCGTGGGTTTTGAAAGGTTGAAAATCGAAAGCAACAAATATGAAAAATCGGTTTTTGACGCAAACACGCAAAGTAACTTCATTCAAACTTCTTTCTGCCCGTTTGTTTTGTGCAATCGGGTTGAACGAAGCTATGATTATCTTTTTTCCGAAGGTGAATGGCGTAAAGAAAATGTACTAAGTGAGCAAAAAGGAACAAGTAAAACAACAATCTACGAACCTGCAATTAACCTTGTGCTGACCAACTAAGAGATAAAAATCATACATTTGCGGGTTAATAATGAGAATTCGCCACGAAACGATAGGTTTAACAGAAAGAAGCAAGCGAATTAAGACTAAAAAACAAATAAGATTAATGAAAGAAATAAAGAACATTGTACGTTCGAGAGCACAAGAATCATCGAGTGCGGTTGAGAAATTGTACATAACGATGCGCCATTTATTTAACCGTGGTTTTTATAAACCGATGGGTGTATCGGGAGAAACTTTGAGAGAAGCACTTCTATCTCTAAGACCTGAAATTTACGGAAGCATTGCAGAAGAAAAAGTTGAGTTGAATGGTTTACTGTATGTCATTGAGCGACTTCCAATCGGTATTGAAGAGTGCCGTTTCATCAATCTGACCTCAGATGAAGGATATTCAAAATCACACTTTAAAGCAATTGTTCCTCCAAAAAGAAGAAGAAATTGCTATCGGATTGATGACGAACAAATGAACGTTGAAATCACCAGAGGTCGTTCAGACATTTATGATATTTTAACACATTTGACTTTCATTTTCATAGAATCACACAAAATTAAAAACCGAATTCTAATAGATGAAACCGGAGAAGTTACGCGCGATTGGGATAAGCTAACCAATGCCGTGCTGCAGAGTAAGAAATTAACCTTGATAGAAAAAGAAAAGACCATATCGCACACAGCTAATATTTTGGGTCGCACTTTTTCCGAAGTTCTAGACATTTATGATGCGTTCGGAACAGCTGAAAAGCCGGATAGATTCTTACATGTAATATATTGGTTAGGCAAATTGGCATTGGAAGAAGTGTTGGAGAACAACAAGAGAACCATCACCTTTAGTCCTATTCTTCGAGAACGTTTAGGACACCATATCCATGGTGAAATTTGGGCAAATAATATCAAGGAAGTTTTGATGGCCAACAACCTGCTGGAAAGACCAATACATATTATTAGTGCCAATATGCACAGCGTCATGAATTCCATATTCGCAACACAAGTTCTGAAGTCGAAATTTAAGGATCAGGAAGATTTTGTCATTTACGAAGAGCTCAGTAAGTCTGGTGCGAATGAAATCAGAGATAAAGTTGAAGCTGTTGCAAAACAATACGGAATGATATCTTTGCCGGATTCTTCGGGTACAAATATTGACGTGCAGATTTTTGACACAGGAAAGATAGATTGGAAAAAAACTTCTTTTCCCGGAGCCAAAACAGACAAGAATGCTCCCGTTATTATTGTCATGGATTATGCGTTTGGAGAACAAGCTTACGAGACAATAGATGAATTATTGAAACCATTTCAAGAAACAAAACATAAGAAAGTTTTCCTCAATGTTGAGTCAGTATCAATCATGGGAAAAGCCGGAATTTTGCAAGGCGGAAAGGGTGATATCATGATTCCGTCTTCCCACATAAACGAAGGGACAGGAGACAATTATCCTTTTGAAAATGAATTAAAACCCTCTATGTTAGACGGTCATGGAATTCCGGTTTTTGCCGGACCAATGGTTACAGTCTTGGGAACTTCTTTGCAGAATAAAGATCTGCTTAAGTTTTTTCACGATTCAACATGGGGAGTAATCGGATTGGAGATGGAAGGAGCTTATTACCAAAAAGCTATTCAATCCGCATCAAAAATCAGAAAAAGTATCAATCCTGATGTAAAAGTTCGCTATGCATACTATGCCTCTGACAATCCTCTTGAAACAGGCAGCACATTAGCTTCTGGGGGCTTAGGTACTACGGGAGTTAAGCCAACGTATTTAATCACTATTAAAATTTTAGAACAAATTTTTAACATAAATCAAACAAAATAATGAGTACTAGTAATAATCAGAATTTTGATAATCAAGAGATCGATCTTTCTTTATTGTCCGATCGTATATCTGGTTTTGTAAAGTCAATTAATAGAAGAGTTTTTCTCTTTTTTCGATATTTACTTAAAAACATCATCATATTTGGAACCTTAGTGGTTTTGGGAGTAGGCGTGGGTTATTATTTAGATAAGAATCAGAAGACATACAAAAACAGCATTATTACAAGGCCAAATTTTGATTCTACAGATTATTTGTATTCGAAAATTGAATTACTGAACACAAAAATCAAGGATAATGATACGCTGTTTTTAAAATCAATAGGAATTCATGACCCTTCAAAATTGATGAATATTGAGGTTACCCCAGTAATTGACGTTTATAAATTTATTAGCAGCACAACTACTGAAAAGAATGACCCTAATTTCCAGCTTCTAAAACTTATGGCCGAAGACGGGGATATTAATACAATAATCAAAGACAATGTTACTAGTAAAAACTATTCCTACCACAAAATCAGCTTTAATACTAAGGCAAAAGTGAGTAGAAAGGAAGTTGTAGAACCATTGTTAAATTATTTGGATTCCAGTCAACATTACCTAAGTATTCAAATAGTTCAAGTAGATAATATGAAGAACAGAGTGACTGAGAACATGAAAATTATTACTCAAATAGATGAAATACTTGCAGGTTTCAACAACAAAAAGTCGGAAATTCCTGGGAAAGAAAAATTGATTTATTACAACGAAAATGTGCAGTTAAATGATCTTGTAAACACAAAAAGTTATCTGATATCTCAGAATGCTAATATTCG
>CANHBE010000131.1 GCA_947458575.1 Flavobacteriaceae bacterium
GAAGTAAGACTAAAAGCACTGCGCATGGGTGCCAACATACTACATTACATTTTCAATAATTAAGTAATAGAAAGCGCCATGACTTCGAAAACAATAGCAATCGGAATTCTCAAAGCGGTGGGCTTATTGGTGGCTTTTGCAATACTTATGTATCTCTTACATCAGATTCAAACCATCATCATTTATCTTTTGGTTGCTCTAATAACAACCTTAATTGGAAATCCAATTTTAGAATTTTTTAAAAAACGTCTTAAGTTCAACCATTTGGCAGCGACGGTTGGGACTATTTCATTTTTTATATTGTTGCTTTTGGGATTGATTGCACTATTTATTCCCTTAGTTCTGAATCAAGGTCAAAACTTATCTATTTTGAATACTGTTGAAATCGAAAAAGACATTCATAACATCATGAATCAGACTGCTCTTTTCTTGGAAAGTCATAACATCGATTCCAAAATTGTTTTCAACCAAACCAAGCTTTCAAATTTTATCGATCTCAATTTTATACCAAATTTCTTGAACGCTGTTCTTGGCTTTATTAGCAGTATTGGACTCGGGTTAGTCGCTATTTTATTTATTACTTTCTTTTTTCTTAAAGATCGGGCGCTATTTGTTAGCGGATTGAAGAAGTTGATTCCGGATAGTCATGAAACTCAAATTCTCAGTTCACTAGATAAGATCAATAATCTACTAGCAAGATACTTTATTGGGCTCTTAGTTCAATTGTTGATTGTTTTTATTTTGTATTTGATTGTGCTGCTGATTTTTGACATTGACAATGCAATCATCATTGCTTTTCTTTGTGCAATACTCAACATAGTGCCTTATCTTGGTCCGTTGATCGCTTCCATTTTAGCCGCCATGTTAACCATGATTAGTCATGTAGGTGGTGATTTTCAAACGGATATCTTACCAACGACACTATATGTCTTAATTGGATTCTGGATCGTTCAAATCATTGACAATAATCTCTCCCAACCCATTATTTTCTCCAAAAGTGTCAGTTCACATCCGTTAGAAATCTTTTTGGTAATTATGATTGCCGGCTTTTTATCGGGTATTGTGGGAATGATAGTAGCGGTGCCAATTTACACCATCATTAAAGTTATCGCGAAGGAATTTTTCCCAAATCTTATCATTGTAAAGTTGTTGACTAAGAATATATGAGTTCACATTTTTTAGTGCTTCAACCTGAAATTCAAGAATTTATTAAAGCCAATGAAGGCGCTTCTCTTTCACAGCTCGCTTTGAGAAAAAACCCATTTTCGGTCGTCAATTGGACCGACATATTAGCTCAAATTGAAGGAAGGCAAAAATCAAAGGAAAAGTTGCCAACTTGGTATACTACTAAAGACATCATTTATCCTATTAGAATTTCGCTGGAACAAACATCATCGGAAAAATGCGCTGCATATAAGGCAAGTATTGTTGATGGATATAGTATAATTGACTTATCCGGCGGTTTTGGCGTTGATAGTTTTTATTTTTCGAAGCGCTTTACAAAAGTGATACATTGCGAAATTAATCAAGACTTATCTACCATTGCGTGTCATAATTTCAAGCAGTTGGGTGCTGAAAATGTAAGTTGTCATATCGGTGATAGCGACGGGATATTGAAGAAACTAGGTCAAAAATTTGATTGGATTTTCATAGATCCATCACGTAGAAATGATAGTAAGGGAAAGGTTTTTATGTTGAAGGATTGTACTCCTAATATACCAGCATTACTGGATGATTATTCCAAATATTCCGACAACATTCTTTTGAAAACAGCTCCACTTTTAGATATTTCGGCTGGATTGAATGAATTAAAATTCGTGAAGAAGATACATGTTGTCGCCGTTGATAATGAAGTAAAGGAGTTGCTATGGGAAATTTCCAAAGGATTCAATGGACAAATAGAAGTGTCAACTGTTAATCTGATGAAAGACAGACAGGAAAAATTTTCCTTTGTTTTAGATCAACAATACGAGGCAACTTTCGGATCTGTCAGAAAATATATATATGAGCCGAATCGTGCAATCATGAAATCCGGCGGTTTCAATGCGATTGCGGCACATTTGAAGTTAGATAAGTTGCATTCGAACACGCATCTTTACACGTCGGATGAAATAATTGAATTTCCCGGAAGACTGTTCTGCGTAGATGCCGTACTTGCCTATAGAAAAACGGAAATGAAAGCACACTTAAGTAAAAAAAGAGCCAATGTTACAGTTAGGAACTTTGGTGAAACTGTTGAGCATATCAGAAAAAAATGGAGAATATCGGAAGGTGGAGATTTGTATTGCTTCTTTACAACAGATTTAAATGAATCCAAAATTGTTTTACTTTGCAGCAAAATAATAGAATCATGAAAAGACTTTTCCTTTTGACTTTAATCCTTTTTGGTTTCATTGCAAATGCTCAAAAGCCTTGCGAATTTACGGCAAATGTTGTCGACTCAATCGGTAAGTACAAAACCACCAAAGAGTATCTTTTGTATGAAAAGAACTTTGGAGGAAATGCAACCTATATTTTTTCGTCATTCGTTGTCACTGATAATAAGGCTCTCGTTCATTTACAGTTGATTGAAAAAAGTTCAGAATTTATCAAAGTGAAGTGTTTTGATAAGAATTCAAGAATATACGTGCAATTGAATGACAATAAGATAGTAACCTTGTCCCTTGTAGATGAAGAAAGTTGTGGCACTTTGGTTCGAGATGATAAGGGATTAAATAACAGAATCCTCACCGGTTACTTTTCAATAAATTCGCAGGATTATGCTGTTTTGAAAAAATCTAAAGTTTCGTTTATCAGAGTGAAGTTCTCTGCCGAAACTGCGGATTTCATTTTGAAGAAGGAATTTACATCGGAATTAAATAGTGAAGTTTACCAACCGGAATCCTATTTTATAGACTATCTTCATTGCTTAGACGAGAAAAACTAATCGCAGTTCCAGTTGAAATCTGAAACAGGAAATTTTTGAGCAGCTTTCAAATTGTAATGCCACCATTCGCTATCAAAAATCCTGAAGTCGCTTTGGATCATTACCTTTTTGAGTAGTTTGCGGTTGTTTATTATTTCTTCCGGTAAATTCTCGTAGTGGTGACTTGCTTCAATTCCGAAGAAATCAAATTCAGTTCCCATGTCTACCCTATTGCCATTTAAGCTCTCCAAACCTATATCAACTGCAGCGCCACGATTATGTATTGAACCTTTCTGTGGATTTGCAACATAGGTAGGATTAGGCACGATTTCCCACATTTTCTTTTGGACGCTCAACGGTCGATAGCAATCAAATAAGACAATTCGATATCCCTTTTTGATAAACTTCTCATTAGCGCGAATGAGTGCTTTGGCCGCTTTCAATCGAAGATAACAAGCATCACAATCATAGACCGCTTTTTTCAAGAAATTAGATGTTGTTGCATACTTCATGTCGTAAATAAAATCATTGCTAAGTTCTTTGAGGTTTACGAAGGTAGTATCGTCAATATGAGAAAAATCAGTGAGTCTATGCTTTTGCGCTACAGTCACTTCTGACTCGTCAGGAATTAGATGCTTATTTGTATCATTTACCTTTACTTCATGATTACTTGTCTTTTGATTTTCTTGCGCAGTTGAGCTTTTCTTATTTTGTAGACTACATCCAGATAGAAAGTAGCACAGCAGAAGACAGGTAAGTATTTTTTGAAAATTCATTTTCTTTATCGGTTTGCCCTAACATAAAGTGGCAACTTGGTATCTAAGATTTGTCCATTACCACGAACGAAAATAGTAAAAAAAGCGCAAAATATATCTAAGATCGGTAATTTCGGGTAACGGTCATTACGTATCGTTTTTATGTCTGCGACTCATTCGTTCACTCAGTTCCATAATTACTTCTTTTTTATCAACTAGTTTGCTCCCATTTATTTTTACTTTCTTTGCGCTCCAAATTTTAGGAATTGAAAATTTTCCTCTCGCAATTGAATACATCCAAATCAAATCGATGAAATTAGCCATTAAGTTTATTCGGTATAAAATGGAGGGTTTTTCTTGTTCAAATCCAAGTTTGTTTATTGTTCGATCATTAAAAAAGTAGGATGTTCCTACAATATTTACTGAGCTCGGTACCTTATTTTCTTCTATCAAACTTATAATGTTTAACATGCCTTCCAAATGATAAAGCAATATTCTATTTCTAGTTTCAGCGCCAACATTAAATCTCCTCATAACAAAAAGAAAATCAAAGCTACCACCGCTATGCAAGTCAATTTGTTTTTCATTAGCCATGTATCCAAGTAACATTGGTGAATAATATGTATAAATTCCACTTAGCTTAAAGATAGGTGTAAAACTAAACTGAAGAATTGGTAAGTAAATCAAAAACAAAAGATAATATATTGGCTGTACATAACCTGCTTCTACCAAGATAAAAGTCGGAGAAAATCCAATTATCATTAGTAATATGGCTTCCAACCACAACAAGAAATTAGGTTGATTGTAAAAGTTATTCATACGATTTGGCTTTTATTTTAAATGGTAAACAACAATCAAAAAGAAGCAAATAAAAGAAATTAAAGCTTTTGAAAAGGTGTTACAGATTTAATTCTAATCAATTTAAGACTGGCAAGCTACATTTCTTTAATTAACAATTGTTTAATAGCTTTACTATGATTTTGCGATCATAATTATTGTTTTTGCAATTGATTGATAGCAATGACGAGTTCAACAAAGGGCATCATTTTTATCATGCGTTAAAAAACTAATAAAAAAACATATTGTTTATTCTTTTAAGAAAATCATTAAACTACTTTTGGACCACAATCTAAACAATTATGATATGAAAAAATTTACAAACAATTTGATTTTGCTGCTGTTGCTATGCTTTAGCAATGTAGTTCTTTCGCAGACCGCCCGAGTCCAGTTGATACACAATTCAGCTGATGCGGCGGCAGCAACAGTTGACGTTTATGTCAATGGAGTCATCGCGTATGACGATTTTACTTTTCGAACTGCCACCGGTTTCCAAGATGTTCCGGCAGGAATTCCTTTGAGTATTGATGTAGCTCCCGGAAACAGTTCATCAAGCGCCGAAAGTATTTTCAATTTAGTGACAACCTTTACGGAGAACGAAACCTACGTAATCGTTGCCAACGGAATTGTAAGCGTTTCGGGTTATGCACCAAACCAACCTTTTCAACTGAGTGTTTTCAATCAGGGAAGAGAGGCTGCGAGTAACCCGGCAAATACAGACGTACTTGTGGCGCATGGCTCTACTGACGCACCAACGGTAGATGTGGTTAACACTACATTTCTCCCACTTCAAACTATTGTTGACAATATTTCTTATCCAAATTTCAACGGTAGTTATCTTGAAATTCCAACTGGAAATTACACACTTGACGTTACAACACAAACAGGAAGTGTTGTTGCTTCTTATGATGTTTTACTTGCAGGTCTCGGGTTGCAAGGACAAGCGATTACAGTTGTAGCAAGCGGTTTTGTTAATCCATCACAAAATAGCAATGGACCTTCATTCGGATTATGGGTTGCTTTACCAACTGGAGGAAATTTGGTGCAATTACCTAATTCACCTTACTGCCGTGTTCAACTGATTCACAATTCACCTGACGCTGCAGCTGCTGAAGTTGACGTGTACATTGACGGCGCACTTGCCATCGACAACTTTGCATTTAGAACTTCTACACCGTTCCTTGATTTTGAGGCAGGTATTCCAATACAAATTGATATTGCACCAGGTACAAGTACATCTGTTGCAGAAAGTATTTTTACCACCACTACAACCTTAAATGCAGGTGGAACTTATATTATTGTCGCAAATGGAATTGTTAGTCCAACCGGATATTCGCCAAATCAACCTTTCGGATTGTCTATTTTTGCACAAGGACGAGAAGTGGCTAGTACTCCATTAAATACAGATATTTTGGTGAATCATGGTTCTCCCGATGCACCAACTGTGGATGTTGTGGAAACAAGTGTTCCGGCTGGAACGATTATAAATGATATTTCTTTCCCGAATTTTACTTCAGGTTATTTAGAATTGCCGACAGCTGACTACGTGTTAGATGTAAGAGACTCTTCAGGAACAAACGTAGTTGCTTCTTATTTAGCACCAGTTCAAACACTGGGATTGACAACAGCGGCGATTACTGTTGTAGCAAGTGGATTTTTAGATCCGTCACAGAATAGTAACGGACCTGCATTCGGGTTATGGGTTGCGACTCACACCGGAGGTAATTTAATCCCGTTGCCGTTAGTGCCACCTGCTCCATCGGCTCGAGTACAAATTATACACAACTCAGCAGATGCTGCTGCAGCAACAGTAGACGTTTACTTGAATGGAGATATTTTATTGGATGATTTTGCTTTTAGAACTGCAACTCCATTTGTAAATGTACCGGCAGGAACTCCAATTCAAATCGATATTGCACCTGGTAGTAGTACATCAGTTGCGGAGAGTATTTTCAATATTGCTCCAACACTTACAGATGGAGAAACTTATGTGATTGTAGCTAATGGAATTGTGAGTCCAACCGGATACACACCAGCTCAACCATTTGGATTATCAGTATTTGCTCAAGGAAGAGAGACTGCTTCAAACTCAGGAAACACTGATATATTAGTTAACCACGGATCGACAGATGCTCCGACAGTAGATGTTGTAGAGACAAGCGTACCGGCTGGAACTATCGTTGATAATCTTTCCTATTCGAATTTCAATTCAGGATATTTAGAACTAGGAACTGCTGATTACACTATTGATGTTAGAGATGAATCAGGAACTGCTGTTGTAGCGACTTACTCAGCACCATTGTCAACGTTGTCTTTACAAGGACAAGCATTAACGGTTGTAGCAAGTGGATTCTTAGATCCAGCACAAAACAGCAACGGACCAGCATTTGGTTTATGGGTTGCATTGGCTAGCGGAGGTAATTTGATTCCGTTGCCATTAGTGGTGCCACCTGCTCCACAGGCTCGAGTACAAATTATACACAACTCAGCAGATGCTGCTGCTGCAACAGTAGACGTTTACTTGAATGGAGATATTTTATTGGATGATTTTGCTTTTAGAACTGCAACTCCATTTGTAAATGTACCGGCAGGAACTCCAATTCAAATCGACATTGCACCTGGTAGTAGTACATCAGTTGCGGAGAGTATTTTCAATATTGCTCCAACACTTACAGATGGAGAAACTTATGTGATTGTAGCTAATGGAATTGTTAGTCCAACCGGATATTCGCCAAATCAACCTTTCGGATTGTCTATTTTTGCACAAGGACGAGAAGTGGCTAGTACTCCATTAAATACAGATATTTTGGTGAATCATGGTTCTCCCGATGCA